>DPWB01000397.1:1967-5102 GCA_003527885.1 Candidatus Competibacteraceae bacterium | reverse complement strand
GCCAGCATGGCGTTGGCGGCGTATTTGGTCAGCTCCGCCGAACGCACGTCCATCTCGATCAGCCGGTCGCGGTTGCGGTTGAACGGCGCGTACAGGGCGCGCAATTGCAGGGTGGCGCGGTGATCGTCGCAGCCGACGATGATGCGGTCAGGCCGCATGAAATCCTGGATGGCCGCCCCTTCCTTGAGAAATTCCGGGTTGGAAACCACCGAGAACGGGATGGTCTGGCCGCGTTCGGCCAGCGCGGCGGCGATGGTGTCGCGCACCACATCGGCGGTGCCGACCGGCACGGTGGATTTGTTGACCACCACTCGATAGCCGGTCAAGTGCTGGCCGATGGAGCGGGCGACCGCGCGGACGTGCTGGAGGTCGGCGGAGCCGTCTTCGTCGGGCGGGGTGCCGACGGCGATGAACTGAAACAGGCCGTGGGCGACCCCTTCGGCCGTATCGGTGGTGAACCGCAAGCGGCCGCTTTCGCCGTTGCGTTGAACCACGTCATCGAGGCCGGGTTCGTGGATCGGAATTTCGCCGCGCTGGAGCATTTCCACCTTGTGTGGGTCCACGTCCACGCACAATACGTCGTTGCCGACATCGGCGAAGCAGGCGCCGGTGACCAATCCGACGTAGCCGGAACCAAAAATCGTAATTTTCATGTTGTCACTATACTTAAATTGGGAATTTCAAGAGTTTAATAGCAGCTAATGAGGCTGTGTCTAACATGGCTGGCGCTGGGGATCGCTAATTGCTGAACTTAATTTATCACACCCCCGGTTAACAAGTGCGTCTGTCCTGCATGTGTGCTATACAAGTGACATCAAGGGGCTTGTGTTGAGTTGCAAGACGCGGGCTTTCTCGGGGATCGGTTTGAAGGGGTGAGAGCCCGCTCCTTTGGGGATGTCAGTTCATGGGCGCTATCGGCGTGGGATTAATCGGCTATGGCATGGCGGGGCGCGTCTTTCACGCACCGTTCATCACGGCGCTTCCGTACTTGCGGTTGACCAAGGTGGTCGAGCGCCGGGGCGAAACCGCCCGCGAGCGCTATCCGTGGGTCGAGATCGTCAAGGACGCGGGTACCCTGTTGGCGGACGACCGCATCGAACTGGTCGTGATCGCCACGCCGAGCGCATC
Organism: Candidatus Competibacteraceae bacterium; assembly: GCA_003527885.1. Lineage (GTDB taxonomy): Bacteria > Pseudomonadota > Gammaproteobacteria > Competibacterales > Competibacteraceae > Competibacter_A. The sequence continues at coordinate 3,974 of DPWB01000397.1, read as the reverse complement.
CCATTTCGAGCTGGCCCAACAAGTTTTGCGAGCGGGCAAGCATGTGGTGGTGGACAAACCGTTTACCGTCACCTCGGACCAGGCCCAGCGACTGATCGACCTGGCGAAACAGCAAAACCGAATCGTCAGCGCTTTTCAAAACCGGCGCTGGGACGGTGACTTTCAGACGGTCAGCCAGATCGTGCGGCAGGGGTTGCTGGGCCGCTTGGTGGAATATGAAAGCCACTTCGACCGCTTCAGAAACTATTTCAGCGCGGAGCGAGCTTGGCGGGAACAGGCCGGGCCGGGCGGTGGGATTTTGTTCGATCTCGGCGCGCATCTGATCGATCAGGCGCTGGTGTTGTTTGGCTTGCCGCAACGGCTGACCGCCGACATCAGGAGCCAGCGGGCGGCGGATGCGGCCGACGATCAGTTCGAGCTGATCCTGCACTACGACCATCTCAAGGTCACCCTGAAATCCGGCTTGCTGGTGCGCGAGCCGGGACCGCGTTTCGCCTTGCACGGCACCGAAGGCTCGTTCGTGAAGTACGGAGTCGATCCCCAGGAAGACGCCCTCAAGCGCGGGCTCGCCCCGCAAGGCGCGGATTGGGGCGCGGAGCCCGAGAAATATTGGGGAAGACTGAACACGCAAATCGGCGGCTTGCATTTCCAGGGCAAGATCGAAACGCTCAACGGCGATTATCGACTTTACTACGAAAACATTTATCGGGCCATCACCGGGCAAGCGGAGTTGACCGTTAAACCGGAACAAGCGCAAAACACGATCCGCATCATCGAATTGGCCCGACAAAGCCACGAGGAGCAACGGACGGTCGCCTTTTCGTGAGGGCGGGTCGCGGCACGCCGACGACTGACGGGGAAGTTCGGTCGCGCCGGTTGCTTCGATCCCGCAAGCGTATCGCCAGCGCCAGCGGCTCGAAATGATTCTGCTAGAATCGCCCGCTATGGACGTTTCCTGGATTCTCGACAATCTCAACGAACCCCAGCGGGCGGCGGTGACCGCGCCGAAAGGCTATTTGCGGGTACTGGCCGGCGCGGGCAGCGGCAAAACCCGCGTGTTGACCCGGCGCATCGCTTGGCTGCTGGCGGTGGAAAAGGCCTCGCCCTGGTCGGTTCTGGCGGTGACTTTCACCAACAAGGCCGCCGCCGAGATGCGCGGGCGGGTCGAGTCGATGCTGGATCATCCCATCGGCGGCCTGTGGATCGGCACCTTTCACGGCATCGCTCACCGGCTACTGCGCCAGCACTGGCAGGAAGCCCGGCTGCCGCGCGCCTTCCAGATTCTGGACAGCGACGACCAAGCCCGCCTGTTGAAACGGGTGTTGCGCGCCTTGAATCTGGACGAGAAGAAATGGCCGCCGCCACAAGTCGCCGGCTTCATCAACCGCTGCAAGGACGAAGGCCAGCGCCCCGCCGATCTCGACGGGACCGACGATCCGGTCAAACGCCAGTACCGGCGCATCTACAGCCTCTACCAGCAGGAATGCGAGCGCGGCGGCTTGGTGGATTTCGGGGAATTACTGCTGCGAGTCTACGAGCTCTGGCGCGATGAAGCCGGGTTGCTGGCCCATTATCGCGAGCGGTTCCAACACGTCCTGGTCGATGAGTTTCAAGACACCAACACCATTCAATATAACTGGGTGCGCTTGCTGGGCGGCGGTCGGGGCGATGTGTTCATCGTCGGCGACGACGACCAATGCGTTTACGGTTGGCGCGGCTCGAAGGTCGAGAACATCCAGCGCTTCGCCGACGACTTTCCCGGCACCCGGACCGTCCGGTTGGAGCAGAACTATCGGTCTACCCACAACATTCTCAAGGCCGCCAACGCGCTGATCGCCAATAACAGCGGACGGTTAGGCAAAAACCTGTGGACCGCCGACGGCGACGGCGAGCCGATCCAGGTTTACAGCGCCTTCAACGAAGTGGACGAAGCGCGCTTCGTGGTCGAGCGCATCCGCCAGTGGGTGGAGCGGGGCGGACAGCGGCGCGACGCGGCGATCCTGTACC
>DPWB01000397.1:0-1638 GCA_003527885.1 Candidatus Competibacteraceae bacterium | reverse complement strand
TTCTTCGAACGGGCCGAAATCAAGGACGCGCTGGCCTATCTGCGGCTGCTCGCCAACCGCGACGACGACCCCTCGTTCGAGCGGGTGGCGAACACCCCGCCGCGCGGCATCGGCGAACGGACCTTCGACCAGTTGCGGGAAACCGCGCGCGGCCGGCGCCTCTCGCTTTGGCAGGCGGCCTTGCAACTGCTGGCGGAAGGCGGCCTGAGCGGCCGGGCCGCCAACGCCGTGCGCGGCTTCCTGAGCCTGATCGAAACCCTGGACGCCGACAGCCACGGTCAACCGTTGCCGGGACGGGTCGAGCGCGCCGTCACCGGCAGCGGCTTGCTGGCGATGTACGAGCAGGCCAAGGCCGACAAGGGCGAGATGCGGGTGGAAAACCTGGAGGAACTGATCAACGCCAGCGCCGATTTCATCACCCACACCGATCCGGTCACGGTCGGGGCCGATCCGACCGAACCCGACTGGCTCAATGCCTTTCTCGCCCACGCCGCGCTGGAATCGGGCCAAGGCCAAGGCTCGGCCAGCGACGATTGCGTGCAACTGATGACCCTGCATATGGCCAAGGGCTTGGAATTTCCGGTGGTGTTCTTGGTCGGGCTGGAAGAAGGGTTGTTTCCGCACGGCCGTTCGGTGGCGGAGCAACGGCAACTGGAGGAGGAGCGGCGCTTGGCCTACGTCGGCGTCACCCGCGCCCGCCAGCAGTTGTATCTGAGTTACGCCGAGCAGCGCACCTGGTATGGCCAGGAGAATTACCCTTCACCGTCGCGCTTCGTCGCCGAGATTCCCGCCGAATTGATTCATGATGTGCGCGCCCGCGCGAAGCGGCGGGCGTCCGGTACCGCGCCGGTGCAAGCCGCTCCCGCGAAAGGTAACGCGACCGCTGGCTTACAAGCCCGGCAGCGGGTGCGCCATCCGCAATTCGGCGACGGGGTGGTGCTGGAGGTCGAGGGCGCGGGCTATCACGCGCGGGCGCGGGTGGATTTTCCCGGGGCGGGTGGTTCCAAGTGGCTGGTGCTGGCTTACGCCAAGCTTGAAGTGTTGTGAGGAATCGGTTTGCGGCGCTGCAAGATGTCGCTCGGGGAACTGAAAAGGAAAGCTTTATGCAGATAAAAAATGTTCCTTTCGTCACCGCGGATTGGTCATTGATCGAGCCTACGACCCACAGGGGTCAAACGGGATTTGCGTATTGGCGAACCCTGCATTTCGGGGATGTTCGCGTTCGGATGGTCGAATATACTCCCGGCTACCTCGCGGACCATTGGTGTTCCAAAGGACACATTTTGCTGTGTCTGGAGGGAGAGCTTGAGACGGAGCTACAAGACGGACGCACTTACACGCTCACCCCAGGAACCGGCTATCAAGTGGCGGATGGCGCGGAAGCGCACCGTTCCAGCACCAAAATCGGAGCCAAATTGTTCATTGTTGATTGAAGTTTATTTGATGCAATTATTCTAATAATATTAGAAAATAAGTGTAGTCAAATGTACCCTAATAATAGAATTTTTAGGTTTAATAGTCTCTTTTATCAGCCGATATCCGATTAAATTTAAGAAATAACTTTGGTGAATGCCCAAAATCCTCTCGCTTCGACCGTGCGCCCGTTTCCGAAAAGCGCCGATTCCCGTCCCAGTTTGC
>DPWB01000197.1 GCA_003527885.1 Candidatus Competibacteraceae bacterium | reverse complement strand
ATCTGGGTCAAGGGCACCATCCGCGCCATGTGGTACGGCACGGTCACCCGCGCCTGGGCCCGGCAGCACCATCGGGCTTGGTACCGGCAGATGACCGGGATCAAGAACGGCCAACCATGACCAGCGACTCCGCCATGACAACGCCACCCTTTAAGGCGGCGTTTTTTAGCGCCGTTGCGATTGACCCGAACCTTCCGCTGGATCACCCTTCATGACCACCATCCTCCGTCCCGGCCAATTCGGGGTTTCGAGCGGTGAGATTCCCGAATGGCGTCCGCCCGATCCGGGGGTGTTCGCGCAGCGGGCGCGGCGACTGCGCCAGCTGGCCGCCGGTCACAGCATGGCGACCTATCTGGAGTTTAGCGCCGCGCTGGCGGAGGCCCAACAGGCGCAGTTCGACGCCCTTGCCGCGCTGCCGCTCCCCGATGCCACATCCCTCGCCCGGCGCCGCGAGCACGGGATGCCGCCCTTAGCGCCCGCCGGCTGGCCGCCCGATCCGGTTTGGCGCGCGGTGGCGGTACGGCTGGCGGACGAAATCGACACCATCGCCCCCGAACCGGCGCGCGCCGCTTTCGCGCGCTTGCGCGGGGCGGGGGCGGACTGGCTGGAAGCGCAAGCGAAGGCCCTGCTGGCCGAGGATCGCCAAGCCCTGGATTTAGCCTGTGCGCCCCTCATCGGGGCGGCGCTGCAAGTGTGCTGGACTCGCCTCGCCGCCGCGCTGGATGCCACCTGGATCGCCCGGCCGGAAGCCTCCCATTCGTGTCCGGTGTGCGGCCAACCACCGGTCGCCGCCGTGGTGCGGGCCGGCGATGCCGACAGCGGCCGGCGCTATCTCCATTGCGCGCTGTGTGGTACGGAATGGCACGTCGTCCGCGCGCAATGCAGCCAATGCGACAACGATAAAGGCATCGTCTATTTCGCCGTAGAAAATAGCAAGCAGCCGATCCAGGCCGAAGCCTGCCCCGAATGCGGCAGTTACCTAAAACTCTGTCGGCTGGAAAAAACTCCTGAGGCGGAGCCGCTGGCCGACGATCTGGCCAGCATCGCCCTCGATTTGCTGATGGGCGAAGAAAAATTTGCGAGAAGCGGCCTCAATTATTTCATGCTACAAAATGGCTAACGTCTAACCCACGCCTCACGCCAATCGCTCTCAATGTCCGACGTTTTTCCGCCCCACCCCCTTCCCGCCGTCGACCGCATTCTAAACTGGCCTTCGGTAGCGCCCTTGCTGGCCGAACATGGCCGGACAGCGGTACTGGCGGCGGTGCGCGGCCTGCTGGCGGAGCTGCGCGAACACAGGCGCACGGACGGAACCGCTGCCCGGCCCTACACCGAAGCCGCCGTCTCCGCTCAGCTTTGCGAGCGGCTTGCCCAGCAAAACGTCGCCCGGCTGCGGCGGGTTTTCAACCTGACCGGCACGGTGTTGCACACCAATCTGGGCCGTGCGCCGCTGCCGGAGGCAGCGGTGGAGGCGGTGATCTTGGCGGCCCGCTTTCCTTGCGCGCTGGAATACGATCTGGACTCCGGCGGGCGTGGCGACCGCGACGACTTGGTGGAAGGTTGGCTGCGTGAACTGACCGGAGCTGAAGCCGCCACCGTGGTCAACAACAACGCGGCGGCGGTGTTCCTGCTGCTGAACACGCTGGCATCGCGCAGGGAAGTGCTCGTCTCGCGCGGCGAACTAATCGAGATCGGCGGCGCGTTCCGCATCCCCGACATCATGGCCAGAGCGGGCGCGAAACTTCGGGAAGTCGGCACCACCAACCGCACCCACTTGCGGGATTTCGCGGACACCATCGGCCCACGCACGGCGCTGCTGATGAAGGTGCACGCCAGCAATTACGCCATCAGCGGCTTTACCGCCAGCGTGTCGGAACGCGAACTGGCAACTTTGGCCCACCGGCACGGCCTGCCGCTGGTGGTCGATTTGGGCAGCGGGGCCTTGCTCGCTCAGGCGCGTTGGGGCCTGCCCCACGAACCGACCCCACGGGAAACGCTGGCCGGCGGCGCGGATTTGGTCAGCTTCAGCGGCGACAAGCTACTGGGCGGGCCGCAAGCGGGGTTGCTGGTCGGCCGAGGCGAGTTGATCCAAAAACTGAAAAAGAATCCGCTGAAACGCGCCCTGCGGGCCGGCAAGTTGACCCTGGCCGCACTGGAAGCGGTATTGCGCCTCTACCGCGATCCCGACCGTTTGCCGGAGCGGCTGGCGACGTTGCGCCTGCTCACCCGCCCCACCAGCGACATCGGAGCGCAAGCCAAGCGTTTGCTGCCGGTGCTGCAAACCGCGCTGGCGCATTGGCCGGTCGCCGTGACCGTCGAACCGGCGTTCAGCCAGATCGGCAGCGGCTCACTGCCGGTAGATCGCTTGCCGAGCCAAGCGCTGGCCATCGCCCCGTTGCGGAAAAAGGGCGGTGGCTTGCGGGCGCTGGAAACGGCATTGCGCCAACTGCCGATCCCGGTGATCGGCCGGATCGCGGACGGCATGTTGTGGCTCGATCTGCGCTGTCTGGACGACGAAGCGGCCTTCACCGCGCAACTGGGCGAACTGGCCCGGCCATGATCGTCGGCACCGCCGGCCACATCGACCACGGCAAGACCGCGCTGGTGCGGGCGTTGACCGGCGTCGAAACCGACCGCCTGCCGGAAGAGCAAGCGCGCGGCATCACCATCGACCTCGGTTACGCCTACCAGCCGCTGGCATCGGGCGATGTGCTCGGCTTCGTGGATGTGCCCGGCCACGAGCGGCTGGTGCATACCATGATCGCCGGTGCGACCGGCATCGACTTCGTGTTGCTGGTGGTGGCCGCCGACGATGGCCCGATGCCGCAGACCCGCGAACATCTTCAGGTGCTCGATTTGCTGGGCCTCACGCGCGGCGCGGTGGCGCTGACCAAAATCGACCGCGTGCCGGCGGAACGGGTGGCTGAAGTCGCCACCGCGATCCAGCAGCGTCTGGCGGGTACCTCGCTCGCTGACAGCCCGCTGTTTGCGGTCAGCTCGTATACTGGCGAAGGCATCGTTGATCTGTACCGGTTTCTCCAGAACGCCGCCCCGCAACAACCGCCCCGCTCCAGCGCGGCCCGCTTCCGGTTGGCGGTGGATCGCTGTTTCACCCTGCCCGGCATCGGCACCGTCGTGACCGGGATGGCGCACAGCGGTTCGGTACAAGTGGGTGATCGATTGCTGATCTCACCAGCGGGCCGAGAGGTGCGGGTGCGCGGCATCCACGCCCAGAACCAGTCGGCGGCGCGCGGCGCGGCGGGCCAGCGTTGCGCCCTCAACCTCACCGGCCCGGAGTTGCACCGGCAGGACATCCACCGCGGCGATTGGGTGCTGGACGCGGCGCTGCATCTCCCGGCCGCGCGCCTTGATGTGGAACTGCGGGTACTGGCGGCTGAAGAGCAACCCTTGCGACACTGGACCCCGGCGCATTGCCATCTGGGCGCGATCGATCTCACTGGCCGGATCGCGGTATTGGAGGGCGACGCCATCGCGCCCGGCGCGACGGGATTGGCGCAACTGGTGCTCGACGCCCCGCTGGCGACCCTGCGCGGCGACCGTTTCATCCTGCGCGATCAATCGGCCCGGCGCACGCTCGGCGGCGGTCGGGTGCTCGATATCGCGCCACCTGCCCGTGGCCGCCGCAAGCCGCAACGGTTGGCGCTGCTGAGCGCCTTCGTCAACCCCGATCCGCTGGCGGCCGTGCGTCAGGCGCTGGCGGTAACCGAGCACGGAATCGACCTCGGTGCGCTGGCGCGGCAATGGAATCTGGAGCCGGACACGGAAGCGGCGCTGGGAGTCTTGCCGGAGGCGGTGGCCGTGGCGGGCGGCAACGGTCTGGTGCTGTTCCCGCCGCCGCGTTGGCGGGCGTTACGGGAAAGCGTGGTCGCGGTGCTCGCCGCCGAGCACGGACGCGTACCCGAACGGCTCGGTCCCGACCGCGAGCGCCTGCGCCGGATCGCCGCGCCCAACCTGACCCGCCCGGCGTTCGCCGCCCTACTCGACGAGCTGATCGCTCAAGGTCAGATCGCCCGCACCGGGCCGTGGGTGCATCTGCCGCAGCATCGGGTTCAGCTCGCGCCCGCCGACGAGCCGCTCTGGCGCGACGCCATCGAACCGCTGTTGCACACCGAACCCTTCAACCCGCCCCGCGTGCGCGACATCGCCCGCCGGCTCGGTTTGGAGGAAGAGCGGATCAGGCGCTTGCTCAAACAACTGGCGGGCATGGGTGAGGCCTTTCAGGTCGCCCACGACCACTTCTTTACCCGCGACGCCGTGGCCGAACTTGCGGCCATCGCGCTCGAACTCGCCGAGCGTGAGGGCGCGGCCCGCGCGGCCGATTTCCGCGACCGCATCGGCGGCGGGCGCAAGGTTGCCATTCATATCCTGGAATTCTTCGACCGGCTTGGCTACTCTCACCGGGCAGGAGACGGCCATCGCATCTTCCGTGATACCCTGCTCGGTCTGGATCACCCGCGAAAAACATGAAGTGACCCTGGAAGGGCGGCGTCATCCGGTGAG
>DPWB01000196.1 GCA_003527885.1 Candidatus Competibacteraceae bacterium | reverse complement strand
CCCTGGATTTAGCCTGTGCGCCCCGCTGATAGGCGCAGCGCTGCAAGTGTGCTGGACGCAACTGGCCACTGCTCTGGATTCGGCGTGGATTGCACCCGCGTCAACCCCGGCGCTGTGCCCGGTGTGCGGCGCTCCACCGGTCGCCAGCGTGGTCGGTGGCGCGGGCGATGCTGACAGCGGCTTGCGCTATCTGCACTGCGCCTTATGCGGCTCGGAGTGGCACGCAGTCAGGGCGCAATGCACTCAGTGCAATAACGACAAAGGCATCGTCTATTTTGCCGTCGAAGCCAGTCAACAACCCATTCAGGCCGAAGCTTGCCCCGAATGCGGCAGTTACTTGAAAATTTGCCGCCGCGATCAGCAACTCGATATGGAGCCGCTGGCCGACGATTTAGCCAGCCTGGCTCTCGATCTTTTGATGGGTGGGGAGAAATTTGCCCGGAGCGGGGTTAATTACTTGCTGCTGCAAGGCGAGTAAGCACCAGGCTATCCACTCAGCCTTTTCGACGCCAGGCGCAAAAGCCGGAAGTGTTCCAATTTGGATATAAGCCGGGTTGATCTCATGCTATCATGCTGCATGATTTCGTGGGTTTTGGAGTAAGCTCCGATGAATGCGGTCATCAAAACGGTGGGCCAAAGCGGGCAAATCGCCCTGGGGAAGGCGTATGCCGGTCGGCATGTGTTGGTGGATGAACTGGAGCCAGGCGTCTGGCTGGTGAAGCTGGGCGAGTTCATCCCCGATAACGAACGATGGTTACATTCGCCCACCGTGAAAGACGATCTCGATGAGGCGATCTCCTGGGCTGAGACGCATCCGGCAATGGCAAGCGATCTGGACGCCTTGACCCAGCAGTTGCCATGAGTCCACCAGCGCAGGGCGCGGATACGGTTCGGCTCGATCTGAATAACCCGGTTTTCCAACGCCAGCTTTTTGCCCTGGAGAAAAACCAACAGATCACTTTGTTGGCTACGCTGCGAAAACTGGCGGGTCTTGGCTGGCCGCAAATTTACCGCGATGCAGGGTTAAAGTGGGAATTGATCCATTCCCGAACCGGGCCGGACGGGCAACGCTTGTACAGTTTCCGCATCAGCCAGGGTTTCCGTGCTGTCGCCTATCGTGCCGAGGGTGGATGGTTGCGGTTGCTGTCATTGCACCCCGCTCATGATTCGGCCTATCGATAGCGCGGACTTCACCCCAGCTCGACCCTTGTCAATGACGACTGCACTGCCCTCCTGTCATCTCCCCTCCATTGACCGCCTGTTAAAGTGGCCGTCAGTCACTCCGCTGCTCGCTGAATATGGCCGAACGGCGGTACTGGCGGCGGCGCGTGAATTACTGGCGGAACTGCGCCAGCAATCCCGCCAGGATGGATTGACCACGCCACCCTTCACCGAAACGGCCCTGTCCGCTCAACTGGCCGAGCGGCTGGCCCGTGCGCACGCTGCTCGGCTCAAGCGGGTGTTCAATCTGACCGGTACGGTGCTGCACACCAATCTGGGCCGCGCGCCGTTGCCGGACGCAGCGGTGGAAGCGGTCGTCATGGCAGCCCGTTTTCCCTGCGCTCTGGAATACGATCTGGATTCCGGCGGGCGGGGCGACCGTGATGAGATCGTCGAAGGTTGGTTGCGGGAACTGACCGGCGCGGAAGCGGCCACCGTGGTCAATAACAACGCGGCGGCGGTGTTTCTGCTGCTCAATACGCTGGCGCTGCGTAAGGACGTGATCGTCTCGCGTGGCGAGTTGATCGAGATCGGCGGGGCTTTTCGCATTCCCGACATCATGGCGCGCGCGGGTGCGAAGCTGCGCGAAGTCGGCACCACCAACCGCACCCACTTGCGCGATTTCGAGAACGCCATCAGCCCACGCACCGCGCTGCTGATGCAGGTTCACGCTAGCAACTACGCGATCAGCGGGTTTACCGCCTGCGTGCCGGAAACCGAACTGGCGCAACTCGCCCACGCCCGTGGCTTGCCGTTGGTGGTGGATTTGGGCAGTGGGGCCTTGCTCGATCAAAGCCGCTGGGGTTTACCCCACGAACCGACCGCACGGGCAACGCTGGCCCACGGCGCGGATTTGGTGTCGTTCAGCGGCGATAAGCTGTTAGGCGGGCCGCAAGCCGGATTGCTGGTCGGGCGGCGTGATCTGATTGAAAAGCTGAAGAAAAACCCGCTCAAGCGCGCCTTGCGGCTTGGCAAACTGACGTTGGCGGCACTGGAAGCGGTGCTACGACTGTACCGCGATCCCGACCGCCTGCCGGAGCGGTTGACGACCTTGCGGCTGCTGACCCGGCCCGCTGCCGACATCGCCGCCCAGGCCGAGCGGCTGTTGCCGATGCTGCAAAATGCTTTGGCTGACTGGCCGGTTCACATCACCCTCGCGCCGACTTTAAGCCAGATCGGCAGCGGCTCCCTGCCGGTGGATCGCCTGCCGAGCTATGCGCTGGCCATCACCCCGCTGCGGAAAAAGGGCGGCGGCTTGCGGGCGCTGGAAACGGCGTTGCGGCAACTGCCGATTCCGGTGATCGGTCGGATCACCGATGGCGCGCTGTGGCTCGATCTGCGCTGCCTGGACGATGAAGCCGCCTTTGCCGCGCAACTCGCCGCACTGGCCCCGCCATGATTATCGGCACCGCTGGCCATATCGATCACGGCAAAACCGCGCTGGTGCGGGCGTTGACCGGCGTCGAGACCGACCGGCTGCCGGAAGAAAAAGCGCGCGGCATCACCATCGATCTTGGTTACGCCTATCAACCGCTAGCCGGTGGCGAGACGCTCGGTTTTGTCGATGTGCCCGGCCACGAGCGGCTGGTGCATACCATGATCGCGGGCGCGACCGGCATCGACTTCGTGTTGCTGGTGGTGGCAGCGGATGACGGCCCGATGCCGCAAACCCGCGAACATCTTCAGGTGCTCGATTTGCTGGGTCTTCGCCACGGCGCGGTGGCGCTGACCAAAATCGACCGGGTGGCGCCGGAGCGCATTGCGCAGGTCAGCGCCGAAATCCGCCAACTGCTGGCCCCCACCGCGCTGGCGGACAGTCCCTTATTTCCGGTTTGTGCGCTGACCGGCGCCGGAGTCGGCGAGCTGCGTCGCTATCTGGAACAAGCCGCCCAAGACCAGTCGCCACCCGCTAATGGTGGCGGGTTTCGGCTGGCGGTGGATCGCTGTTTTACCCTGACCGGCATCGGCACCGTGGTAACGGGCACGGCGCACAGCGGCGCGGTCCAGACGGGCGACCGGCTGCTGCTTTCACCTTCAGGCCGGGAGGTGCGGGTACGCGCCATCCATGCCCAGAATCAGCCGGTGGAACGTGGGGTGGCCGGTCAACGCTGTGCGCTCAATCTCACCGGGCCGGAAGTGGAGCGGCAAGCGATTCATCGCGGTGATTGGGTGATCGATCCGGCGTTGCATTTTCCAACAGCGCGTCTGGATGTGGAGTTGCGGGTACTCGCCACCGAGGCGCAAGCGCTGCGGCATTGGCTGCCGGTGCATGTGCATCTGGGGGCGACCGATCTCACCGGCCGGTTAGCGGTGCTGGCTGGCGATGCCATCGCGCCGGGAGAAATGGGGCTGGCGCAACTGGTGCTCGATCAGCCGCTGGCGGCTTTGCACGGCGACCGTCTGATCGTGCGCGATCAACCAGCCCAGCGCACCCTGGGCGGTGGCCGGGTGCTGGATGTGGCTCCGCCGACACGGGGACGGCGCAAACCGCAGCGTTTGGCGTTGCTGCGGGCCTTTTGCCAGACCGAGCCGCTGGAAGCGATGCAGGCGGCGCTGGCAGTCAGCGAAGCCGGTATTGATCTCGGCCTGCTCGGTCGGCACTGGAATCTGCAACCGGCCTCGCTGGCCGCCTTGACCACGCTGCCGGATACAGTGGCCGTATCCGGCGCCAACGGGATCATGCTGTTCAGCCGTACCCATTGGCAGTTATGGCGCGCGCGCCTGCTGGCCGCGCTGGCCGCCGAACATAGCCAGTTTCCCGGTCGGCTGGGGCCGGATCGTGAGCGCTTGCGCCGCATCGCCGCCCCGACGTTGAATCGGCCGATCTTTGCCGCTCTGCTCGATGAACTCACCGCTCAGGGGCAGGTGGTGCGCACCGGCCCGTGGGTGCATCTTCCTGAACATCAGGTGCGGCTTGCGCCCGATGACCAGGCACGCTGGCAAGCCGACCTCGCGCCCTTGCTGCGGGCTGTCCCCTTCAATCCGCCGCGAGTGCGCGATCTGGCGCAGCGGCTTGGGTGGGAAGAGGCGACCGTACGGCGCTTGCTGAAACAACTGGCGGGCATGGGCGAGGTGTTTCAAGTGGCCCAGGATCATTTCTTTACCCGTGAGGCGGTGGCTGAATTATCGGCGCTGGCCTTTGCTCTGGCTGAACAAGAGGGCGCGGCCCGCGCCGCCAGCTTTCGTGATCGAATCGGCGGCGGGCGTAAGGTCGCCATCCACATCCTGGAATTCTTCGACCGGCTTGGCTACTCTCATCGGATCGGCGACGAGCATCGCATCTTCCGCGATACCCTGCTCGGTCTGAACGACTCGAAACCATGAAGCAGTGTTTACGGAAGGGCGGCGTCATCCGGTGAG
>DPWB01000052.1 GCA_003527885.1 Candidatus Competibacteraceae bacterium | reverse complement strand
GCTGGCCGGATCGCCGACATCGGCCAAAGCGGCGGCGGCGCGCTGGCGCAATTCAGGGCCGGGCCAGTCGCGCGAGGCCGGGGTGATGCTGAGCAGCGCCTGCATCGGTCCGACCGCGCGGGCGTCGCGGCGCTTGCCGCACAACTCGCCCGCTCGCACCCGCAGCCCATAAAACGGACTGTCGAAAGCCAGCGCGAAAGCGTGGGCGTCGTTCGGCAGCAGCTTATCCATCGCTTCGATGGCGGCGATGAATTGCGCCGCGTCTTCGACTTGCAGCAGTTCGATTAACCGACCGCGCAGGGTGGCGGCGTCTGTGGATTCCAGTGCGCCTTTAAGACCGGCTAGCCGCACCTCGGCGGCAGGCGAGTTGAGGGCGGCCAGGTGGTATTCCGAGCGTTTCTTGTCGGCGTCTTCCTTGGTCAGCGCCTCGTAAGCGGCCAGCCCGACCTCGGCGGCGCTGTCGCCGACCCGCTCCAACAACAACTCCTTGGCCCAGGCGCGGGACTGGCGCAGTTGCCGGGCCAGTTCTTCCACCGCCCAGCGCCGCACATCGGCATGGACGGAGGCGACCGCCCGCCGCAAGGTGGTTTCCGGGCGCTTGCTGTGCCAGGCCCACAAGGTGCGCATCGCCTCGCGCCGCGCGTCCTCGGCTTCGTCGTCCAGCGCGTGGCCGAGCAGGCCATCAATGCGAGTCGCTAGTTCAGTAGGGGCGGTCGCGCCATGTTTGACCAGCAGTTGCAGGGCGCGGGTGCGGATGTCGCCGGATTGGGTGCGCAGGGCGATTTCCGCCAGATCGACCTCGCCAGCCGGGCCTTCCGGTTCGGCCAGTTTCAATAGTCCATCGAAAGCGGTGGCGCGCACTTGGGCGTCTTCGTCGTTCAGCAGCCATTGCAGCCGGGCGCGCAGGCGAGGATCGCCCGCCAGATTGCTGATCGCGGCGGTGAGAAAGTGGGCGACCTGACGGCGCAGGGCGGGGTTCGGTTCGCGGCTGAGCTGCAACAGCGCGCCGCTGGCCCGCTCGTCGCCCAGCCAGCTCAAACACAGGGCGGCTTGCAACGCCATGTCCGGCTGGCGGCAGGCCAAGGCCGTGAATAGCGGTTCCAGAGAGGGTTCGCTCGCGGTTGCGGCGCTGGCTTCGGCGACGCCTTGCGCCTTGAAATCATCCAAAATTTTGTTGATGTCGCTGCCTTCGCCGCGCAACCGGGCGGCCAGCGCCGGATAGGCCATCACCCCGATCCAGAACGCGGCGCGGCGCACCTCGAAATCGTCGTCGTTGAGCGCCTGATCGAGCAGGCGGCGGCCGTCCGGGGTCGCGCCGAGCTTGCGCCGGCCAAGCCGGATCAACACCGCGCGGCGGATGTCGGGCGAACCGCGCTCGAAGGCGCTGTGCAGCGGCGCGACGCTGGTTTCCGGTTCCAGCGCCAGCAGGGCGTCGAGCGCCGCTTCCCGGACTTTTTCCTCGCCGTCGTTCAGCCGTTCGTTGAGCCAGCGTGGGATGAGCGGCGACGCCTGCCGCTGTTGCGCCAGTTGCCTGACCGCGTACAAGCGCAGATCGGCATGGCGGCCGCCGAGCGCCGCTTGCAGGGCTTGCAAGGGCGCCTCGGTTTCGATTTGTTCCAGCGCGGTCAAGGCGGCTTTGCGCACGCCGGGGTTGTCGTCGTTGAGCGCCTGAGCCAGCGCCGGACGGCTGCGGCGACGCTGGGTTTTGCCCAGCCATTGCGCGGCCTCGATCCGCTGCGGCGGGCGGGAATCCTTGGTCAGCACGAATTCCAAGCCTTCCCGCGCCTCGTCCTCGGCCAGTTGCGCCAACGCTTCCAGGGTGGCGGATGAGGAGCGGGTGGCTTTCACCTCGTCCAACAGCCGTTGCAGCTTGGAGTCCCAGACTTCGGGATTGCCGGACGGATTGCCGTCCTGATTGATCGTGCTCAGCCAGAGTTGCCGTTGTTCGGTGACGGTGACCAGCGTCCCGCCGCGCTGTTCCGGCTTGGCTTGCGGGTTGCCCTCGACCAGCGCCAGCGCGCGGGGATCGCGGCCAATCGGCACGGTGCGCGGCTTGCGGCGCTGATCCAGCGTCCAGATTTTCAGTTCGCCGTCCTCGCCGAGCGAAAACAGGCGGTGCGGCAGCGGGCGGTTCTGCTCGTCGTTCAGCGCGGCGCTGAACAGCAGGGCGCGCACCGGCCCCTGATGGGCGGCATCGCCGCTGCGGTCTTCCTCGTCAATCGCGCCTTCCAGAAAGCAGACGCGGATAGAGCCATCGCCGCACCCGGCCACGATGCGGCCATCGCCGGTGAAGGCGAGCGCGAAGATGCCGCGTTCACCACAGGGCATGATGCGCGGTTCGGCGTCGCCGATGTTCGCCAGTGGCAGCAGGTAAATGGTGTTATCGGCTCCGGCGGCGGCAATACTGGCGCTGGCGGTATCGACCACGACGGCGCGTAAGGCTTGCTCGCTCAGGCGGCGCTGGGCGCGTTCGCGGAACTGGATGCGGTCGCCATCCCGTTTGAGGTCATGCAGCACCAGCAGGCCCTCCTCGCCGACGCTGGCGACCTGTCGCCCGCTGATAGCCAGCGCCCGAATCGCGCCCGCGTGGACGGTTTGTTGCGCGTCCGGCGTTGCGCCCTGGCCATCGCTGCGCCAGATCAGCAGTTCACCGTCTGCGGTTCCAGCCAGCAGCAGGTCGTCGTCACTGAAGGCCAGCGCGGTGGTGGCGGCGTTCAACGGGGCGCTGAAGCGGGCGTTCAGCTTCGGCAGTTGCAGCAGGTGAACGCTGGAGCCGGTCACGCCTGCCGCATCGCGGCGACCGCCGACCGCTAATAATTTGCCGCTGGCAGCAACGGCCAATAGGCGTTCAATGTGGGGCGCGTATTGTTTGGCCAAAATGGGTAGTTCCTTATTTGATACTGTTAGCTCTTTCGATGTAAGAGATAATGGTTGGAATATCTGCCTTGGGATTAGCGGAAACAGACCTGACCCATTCTTTGTCTTCGTAAAGAAAGGTTGCAAACATTCCTTGTGGCAACTTTGCGAGAAAATCCGATGTCATTTGATGATTGGGACGAAAGATAGTGATGCCAGTTACAGGTTTTGAAAGAACAGTGAAATTGCTGTTTGAAACCAGATATTGATAAAAATTCTCCGCATTGGACATGATTTGGCCTAAAATCATCGCAATCCCATTCCTGCCAAGTGCCATTAGAGTCGCTAATAAGGGTATTGCATTCGCTGAGCGTGAACCTTGTACACCGACAGTAGGGCGTGCTAGATAATTGCCACCTAACGATATATATCTTCTGGATTCTTCGTAATCTTTAAATAAAATTAAAGCCGAATCTTTCGGTTGAAAGAGTAACTTGTGACCTGAGATGACTACAGAATTCGCACCATCGATACCATCAAGTAAATAGCTATAGTTTGGTGCTAATCGAAATGGGCCAGCCCATGCAGCATCAATGTGAGTCCAGGCAGCTTTGCCGCAATAGACCAGAGGGTCAATAGCTCCATTTCCGGTCGCTCCGGCAGTGAGAACGAGACAGCATTCCTTTAAATCAAGTTCCGGATCACGCAGCCGTAAATCCTGATCGACGGGAATTTTAGTCAGTTTAATTCCAAGAATTTTGCAAGCTTTCTCGATGCTGTTATGTGCAGCTACGGAGCATACAACTTGCTTAATGCCTTTCTGGTCACGGGCTGCCCATAAGGCGGTTAGGTTACCAATGGTTGAACCTGAGCAAAAATGCCCGCCACTCATGCCAAAAAAGGGACAGAGCCAGTTGATGACGATTTCTTCAGCCGAAGAGGCAAAGGGTGAAGTGGCTGGATGCAGTAGATTCTGGTTCAAACTGGCATTCCATAAAGTAGCCGCCCAGGTAATTGGCAGTGTCGGCGGGTCCATATGGGCAAGAGCAATGGGACTACCCAAATCAGCCGCTTTCCCAAAAACGTGAGGAGCAAGAATTTCTAAGGTAGTTTGATCTCCGAGTCCTTCAGTAGGAAAGTTTTCAGGCAACAGCGCAATATCAGTATTTTTTTGAAACATAAGATCAACGGCTCGATATAAATTATCGAGATTAGCTTGAATAGTTACGCTGGCCTCTTTTGGCATTAGAAATTACTCAATAGAAGTACTTGTTCTAGCTAGAAGATGTTGAAATTGGTAGGTCGTTGGGGCGCTGAAACGGGTGTTCAGTTTAGGCAGTTGCAGCAGATGAACGCTGGAGTTGTTTACGCCCACCGCGTCGCGGCGGCCACCGACCGCTAATAACTTGCCGCTGGCAGCAACGGCCAATAGGCGTTCAATGTGGGGCGCGTATTGTTTGGCCACGGGCGGCTCCTATCTAAAGGTCATTTGCGAGTGTTTCAGGTGGCGACTGGCGTTCTACGAATCCATATCGCTGCAAAATTATGCAGGTTAAAAAGATTAGAATTACAAAAAAGTAACCAGTTAATGTAGCGTATATAGATGCCACTATGCTCACAACCATGCTGAAACCTAAATAATCTCTAATTACAAATTCACTGCTGCTGATAATGCTCAAGAAAAACAAAATAAAAAATATCCAAACTATAATCAAAGCTAGTAGAAGGGTTAGCGCAAGTGCTAATTTCTCTTTAAGCCAACGTGCCGAATGTTTTCGACTTTGCACAACAAGCCAGCAACTTAGAAAAATATATGGAACGCCACCTAATATGAGGCCCCAAACACCGATACCAGAAATCCACACAGAAGATGAAGATTCCAGTTCAAATATTAGATATGATAATGAAATCAAACCTAATACTATTGGCGGTATTAGAAGAGATTTTTGGTAGAAACTAATAAGAGTCACTGTGAAAAATAAGTTCTTTAGTTAATGTCTCTATTAATATTCTATGGCTATGTAATACGAAGTTCCTCAAGCTTTTCCTCAAGAGCATCTCGCTCAGTCTTAGTAATGCTTGCTCCATCAAGCCAGACTCGCTTGAGCGCAGGAAGTGACAAAAGCAGTGGGACTATTTTCTTTGAATCTAATGAGGGCAAATGAGCATATCCGCCTATGGAAATATATTCCAAGGCTGGTAACTGACGCAGTAGGTCAAAATCATCTTCAACTAGATTCGTTGCCCAAAGATCAAGAGAGCGAAGCTGTTTCATGGAAACCAAGTGCCTCAAGCCATTGCGCGTAATTTTGGTGCCGCCAATTTCGAGTGATTCCAGGACGGTTGAGGTGCTCACACGTTGTGCCATCTGATCATCGAACGAGGTTCCTTCGACATCAAGCGATT
>DPWB01000405.1:3016-4267 GCA_003527885.1 Candidatus Competibacteraceae bacterium | reverse complement strand
AGAGACAGGTCAGCGATGGGCGCGGTGATGATCCCGATGATGAAGGACAAGGGCTACGATCTCGATTACGCGGTCAACGTCACCACCCACGCCTCGCTGACCGGCGCACTGATGCCGACCAGCCACAACATGATCATCTACACCTTGGCGGCGGGCGGCACCGTATCGGCGGGCGCGCTGATCCCGGCGGGCATCATCCCGGCCATCCTGCTGATGGTCTGCTGTCTGATTGCCGCCTACTACGTCGCGGTCAAGCGCGGCTATCCGGTCGGCGTGTTCCCCGGTTGGCCGGAAGTGGTGCGTACCTTTGTGGCCGCGCTGCCGGGCTTGCTGGTGGTGGTCATCATCCTGACCGGCATCCTGTCCGGCGTGTTTACCGCGACCGAATCGGCCTCGGTGGCCGTGACCTACTCTATTCTGCTGACCTTCTTCATCTATCGGACGATGACTTGGCCGAACTTCCTGAAGGCGGCGGCCAAGGCGGTCAAGACCACCGGCGTGGTGCTGCTGTTGATCGGCGTTTCCACCATGTTCCAATATCTGATGGGACTGTACGAGGTCGCCGAGTTGATGGGATCGTTCCTGAAAGCGATTTCGACCAACCCCATCATGATCTTCCTGATGATCAATATTTTATTGTTCATCCTCGGCACCTTCATGGACATGGCGGCGACCATCCTGATCTGCACGCCGATCTTCCTGCCGGTAGCGATGGAAGCCGGGATGCACCCGGTGCAGTTCGGCATCGTGATTCTGCTCAACTGCGCGCTGGGGCTGAACACCCCGCCGGTCGGCACCACCCAGTTCGTCGGCTGCGCCATCGCGGGTATCTCCGTCGGCCAGGTGATGCGCACCATTCTGCCGTTCTACGGGGCGCTGTTGGCGACTTTGTTGCTGGTCACTTACGTGCCCGCGTTCTCGCTCACCTTGCCGCGACTGCTCGGCGTGATAACAGGCTGATCGGGCGACGGAACGAAACCCCTCACCCCCAACCCCTCGCCCGCACAACGGGCGAGGGGAGCGAGCAGTGATTCCGCCGCCGATCTTGCCGGCGGTCGGTTCCAGCCCAACACCGGAGAGCACCATGGCCAAACCGTTTATGGACGAGGATTTTCTCCTCGAAACCCCGACCGCGCGCACGCTCTATCACGACTACGCCGCGCCGCAGCCCATTCTCGATTACCACTGCCATCTGCCGCCGGCGGAAATCGCCGAAAACAAGCAGTTCCGCAACATCACCGAAGTCTGGCT
>DPWB01000405.1:0-2785 GCA_003527885.1 Candidatus Competibacteraceae bacterium | reverse complement strand
TGCGCCGCTTCTTCGGCATCGATGCCCTGGTCAACGCCGGGAATGCCGACGGCCTTTGGGAAGCGTGCAACGCCAAGCTCAAGCAGCCGGAATTTTTCGCGCGGGGTTTGATGCTGGGGGCGAAGGTACGCGGCGTCTGCACCACCGACGACCCTATCGACGACTTGGCGAATCACGCCGCCATCGCCGCCGATAACAGTTTTCCCATCAAAGTGTTGCCGACTTTTCGGCCCGACCGCTCCTTCAATATCGACCGGCCCGAATTTCCCGATTACATCGGCAAACTGAGCGCCGCCAGCCATGTCCC
Source organism: Candidatus Competibacteraceae bacterium (assembly GCA_003527885.1). Classification (GTDB taxonomy): domain Bacteria; phylum Pseudomonadota; class Gammaproteobacteria; order Competibacterales; family Competibacteraceae; genus Competibacter_A. The sequence continues at coordinate 2,478 of DPWB01000405.1, read as the reverse complement.
CATCCACAACTTTGCGGATGTGTTGCGGGCTTTGGACCAGCGCATGGATTACTTTGCCGAGCGTGGCTGCCGCTTGTCCGATCACGGCATCGACACCGCCATGTTTTACGAGGAAGCGACCGAGGCCGAACTCGATTCTATCCTCACCCGGCGGCTCGAGGGCGCGGCGCTGACGGCCAAGGAAATCGAGCAGTACAAGACCCGCGTGCTGCTGCATTTGGGCCGCGGCTACGCCCAGCGCGACTGGGCGATGCAATTGCACATGAGCGCGCTGCGCAACAACAACACCCGGATGTTCCACCAGCTTGGCCCGGATACCGGCTGGGATTCGATTGCCGATGGCTCGGTGGCGGCCAAACTCTCCCGCTATCTCGACGCGCTCGACCGCGACAAGTTACTGCCCCGCACCATCCTGTATGGTCTGAACCCGACCCATAACGAAGTGCTCGGCACCATGATCGGCAATTTTCAGGACGGGCGGGTGATCGGCAAGATGCAGTTCGGCTCCGGCTGGTGGTTCAACGACCAGAAGGACGGGATGATCCGGCAAATGACGGCGTTGGCCAACCTCGGCAATCTGGGGGCGTTCGTCGGGATGCTGACCGATTCACGCAGCTTCCTGTCCTACACCCGCCACGAGTATTTCCGGCGGATTCTGTGCAACCTGATCGGCGGTTGGGTGGAAAGCGGCGAATACCCACAGGATTGGACGCAATTACAACGGATCGTGGAAGGGATTTGCTATCGCAACGCCAGCCGCTACTTCGGCCTGGGCACGGACTGAAACCTGCTTCCGCTTCGTCTGACCTTGTGGAGACCTCCATGCATCTCTACGAAGAGCGTTCCCTGGAACGACCGCCGGAACTGGCGGGAGCCGCCGCGCGTTCGCCGGTCATCCGGCTCCATCCCCAAGATGATGTGGTGATCGCCCGTCGCCAACTGGTCGGCGGCGAGCGCGTCCGCGAAGAGAATCTGGCGGTGGTCGGTTTGATCCCGCCGGCTCACAAAGTGGCGACGCGGCGCATCGCCAAGGGCCAGCCGGTGCGCCGCTACAACCAGATCATCGGCGTCGCCACCCAAGACATCGAAGCCGGACAGCACGTCCACACCCAAAATCTGGCGATGGCCGAATTTTCTCGCGACTACGCCTTTTGCGTCGATGCGAAACCGACGGAGTATGTGGCGGAACCGAGGACCTTTCAGGGCATCGTCCGCGCCGATGGTCGGGTCGCCACCCGTAACTACCTGGGCATTTTGAGCAGCGTCAACTGTTCCGCGACGGTGGTGCGGGCCATCGCCGACCATTTCCGCCGCGATTTCAATCCGGCGGCGTTGGCCGATTATCCCAACGTGGATGGCGTGGTGGCGCTGACCCACAGCGGCGGTTGCGGCATCGACCCACAAGGGCCGGGGCTGGCGCTGTTGCGCCGGACGCTGGCCGGTTATGTCCGTCATCCCAACTTCGCCGCCGTGCTCATCGTCGGGCTGGGTTGCGAAACCAACCAGATCGGCGGCATTTTTCAAGCGCACGACCTCAAGGAAAATGAGCGGCTGCGCACCTTCACCATTCAAGACACTGGCGGCACGGCGAAAACCGTCCGGCGCGGCATCGAGGCGATCCGCCAGATGTTGCCCGAAGCCAACGCCGTGACGCGACAACCGGTTCCCGCCAGCCATCTGATCGTCGGCTTGCAATGCGGTGGTTCGGACGGCTATTCCGGCATCACCGCCAATCCGGCGCTGGGCGCGGCGGTGGATTTGCTGGTGCGCCACGGCGGCACGGCCATCCTGTCGGAAACCCCGGAAATCTACGGGGCCGAACATCTGCTGACCCGCCGCGCCGTCTCGCGCGAGATCGGCGACAAGCTGCTCCAGCGGCTGGACTGGTGGGAGGAATACTGCACCCGCAACCATGCCGAACTCAACAACAACCCCTCCGCCGGCAACAAGGTGGGCGGCTTGACCACCATCTTGGAAAAGTCGCTCGGCGCGGTGGCGAAGGCCGGCACCACCAATCTGGTGGAAGTCTACGAATACGCCGGACCCGTGACCGCCAAGGGTTTCGTGTTCATGGATACGCCGGGCTACGACCCGATGTCGGCTACCGGTCAAGTCGCGGGCGGGGCGAATCTGGTGTGCTTCACCACCGGACGCGGTTCCGCCTACGGCTGCCAACCCGCGCCCTCTTTGAAGCTCGCGACCAATACCACCCTGTGGCAGCGCCAGGAAGAAGACATGGATATCAACTGCGGCGAAATTATCGACGGCGCGGTGACGGTTGCCGAGGTCGGCGCGCGCATTTTTCAAATGATGCTGGACTGCGCGTCGGGCCAACCCTCAAAAAGCGAGTTGCACGGCTACGGTCAAAATGAATTTGTGCCGTGGCCGATTTCGGTGGTGACCTGATCAGCCCGCAAACCCCGATTTTCACTTAAAAATCCAAAGAGAGCCCTCCATGAACGTACTGGACGTGATGCG
>DPWB01000182.1:1878-3408 GCA_003527885.1 Candidatus Competibacteraceae bacterium | reverse complement strand
TCTTGTTTTTTAATGATCCGGCGGCCACCGAGAGCTACCCTAGAGCGCTCGTCGGCAGCGTCAGATGTGTATAAGAGACAGCCTCGCAACTGTCCCGCTAGAGAAGCCGCCAGCGAATGCTGCTTTGAACGCGGCCGAACTGTTGGGGCCAGAGGGGCCGTTAGCCGGGCTGGTTCCGGGGTTCGCGCCGCGTCGATCGCAGCAGCAAATGGCCCAGGCGGTCGCCGCGGTCTTGCGAGACGGCGGCACCTTGGTCGTCGAAGCCGGCACCGGCACCGGCAAGACCTACGCTTATTTGGTGCCCGCGCTGTTGGCCGGATTGCGGGTCATCATCTCGACCGGCACCCGCCACTTGCAGGATCAGCTGTTTCAACGGGATCTGCCGGTGGTGCGCCAAGCGCTGGAAATGCCGGCGCGGGTCGCGCTGCTGAAGGGGCGCGGCAACTATCTCTGTCACTATCGCTGGCAAGCCACCGAGGAAAGCGGGCGCTTGGGTTCGCGCGAGCAGGTCGCCGAGCTGAGCCGCATCAGCGCCTGGGCGCGGCGCACCCGTCACGGCGATATCGCCGAGGTCGGCGGTGTCCCGGAAGCCTCGCTGATCTGGCCGCGCGTGACTTCCACCGTCGACAACTGTCTGGGCCAGGAATGCCCGTACCTGAGCGATTGCTTCATCGCCAAGGCCCGCCGCGAGGCGCTGGCGGCGGATGTGCTGGTCATCAACCATCACCTGTTCTGCGCCGACATGGCGATGAAGGAAACCGGTTTCGCCGAACTGTTGCCCGGCGCGGATGCCATTATTCTCGACGAAGCGCACCAGTTGCCGGAGGTGGCCAGCCAGTTTTTCGGCAAATCGCTGAGCGGCCGACAATTGCTGGAACTGGCGCGGGATACGGTGGTGGAACAATCGCGGGAAGCCAGGGATTTCGCCGCCTTGCGCCAGCGCGCCAACCGGTTGGACCCGGCGGTGGCGGCGCTGCGTGAAGCCTTGGGTCCGGCGGAGCGGCGCGCGCCGTGGCGCGAGGTCGCCGGACAACCCGCCGTGCGGGAAAGCCTCGATGCGCTGGGTGGCGCGCTCGACGGATTGCGCCAGGCGTTGCAGGAAGCGGCCCAGCGCGGCAAGGGCTTGGAAAGCTGCTGCCGGCGCGGCGAGGATTTGGCCCAGCGGCTGGCCTTGTTGACCGGCGCCGAGAACGCGCGGGATACCGTGCGCTGGTTCGAGACGCGCGGTTCCGCCTTTACCCTGAGTTTGACCCCGCTCGATATCGCGCCGGCGTTTCGGGGGCGGATGGAAGACCAGCCCGGTGCTTGGGTTTTCACCTCGGCGACGCTGGCGGTCGGTCAGACCTTCGAGCACTTCGCGGCGCGTCTGGGGCTGCCGGACTACGATGCGCTGCGCCTGGACAGCCCTTTCGATTTCGCCCGCAACACGCTGCTTTACCAACCGCCGGGGCTACCCGATCCCGCTGCGCCGGATTATACGGCGGCGCTGGTGGAGGCGAGCTTGCCGGTGTTGGCGGCCAGCCGGGGGCG
>DPWB01000182.1:0-1679 GCA_003527885.1 Candidatus Competibacteraceae bacterium | reverse complement strand
TGCGCCAGTTTCGGGAGTTGGGCAATGCGGTGTTGCTGGGGACGGCCAGCTTTTGGGAAGGGGTGGACGTGCGCGGCGGGGCCTTGTCGTGCGTCATCATCGACCGCTTGCCCTTCGCCGCGCCCGGCGATCCGGTGTTGCAGGCGCGCATCGAATCCTTGCGCCAGCAAGGCCAGGACCCGTTCCGGCAGTATCAACTCCCGCAGGCGGTGATCGCGCTCAAGCAGGGGGCGGGCCGGCTGATCCGCGATGTCAGCGACCGCGGCGTGCTGGTGCTGGGCGATCCGCGCGTGTCCACCAAGTACTATGGGCGGGTTTTTCTGGACAGCCTGCCGCCGATGCCGCGCACGCGAGACTTGCGACAGGTTCAGGGGTTTTTTGGCGCATGACGGGCGCGGCGCGCGCTTGGGCGGGTTGGTCCGCCGGCCCGCTAGTAGTTCTTGATCTCGACCCTGCTCTGGCCGCCGGATTGCCGCCGCACCTGAACTTGAATGCCGATCCGTTCGGTCATTTCTTGGACGTGGGAGATCACGCCCACCTTGCGGCCTTGGGCTTGCAAGTTGTCCAAGGCGTCCATCGCCACCCGCAAGGTGTCGGCGTCGAGGCTGCCGAACCCTTCGTCGATAAACAGCGACTCCACCCGGACGCGGTTGGAGGACAGCGAGGCCAGACCGAGCGCCAGCGCCAGCGAGACCAGGAACGATTCGCCGCCGGAGAGGGAATGCACCGAGCGGTACTCGTCGCCCATGTCCTGATCGACCACCATCAAGGCCAAACTGTCCTTGACCCGCTCCAGCCGGTAGCGGCGCGAGAGGTCGGTCAAATGGCGGTTGGCGTAACCGAGCAGGATTTCGAGGGTGAAGCCTTGGGCGTAGTTGCGGAATTTCTTGCCGTCGCTGGAGCCGATCAAGCTGTCCAGTTTGAGCCAGATGTCGGTTTTGATCTCCTGCGCGGCGATCTCGTCTTGTAAAGCCGCGTTACGCTGACGGCGCTCGTCATCTTGGCGCAACGTTAGCTCGGCCTCGGTCGCGCGTTGCCGGATGTGTTCTAAGTCGGCGACGAGGCGCGCGTGTGTCGCTTGCGCCTCATCCAACGGTTCTGGACGAGCGCGCTGTCGCTCGTGATCTGCGCGCCGCGACTGGCGTTCGCGCAAAGTGGTTTCCGCATCGCGAACCGCGTCCTTCAGTTGGCGTAGCGCGTCGCGTTCTTGCGCGAGCCACGCGCGGTCGTGATCGAGCAAGGTCTGTAGCGTGGCCGCGCTCAAAGGGTCGTCGGGATGGGCGGCGTTGAAGCGGGCGAGCCAATCCGCCAGCGCGGCATCGGCCTGCGCGGCGGCCTGTCCGCTGGCGGCGAGCGCCCGCCGGGTCTCATCGAGCACGGCTTCGGCGCTGGCTTGAGCCTGCGCGGCGGTTTGCCTGGCGCGGTCTTGCTGCTGTTGGCGGGTTTTGGCCTCGGCGACGGCTTCGGCGAGCGCGGCGGCAACCTCCGCGACCGGCCGGCCGTCGAGCAACGTTTGGCGTTGCGAGCGTTTGCCGCCGATGTTTTGATCGAGGGCCGCGAACGCTTCATCCTGTCTCTTATACACATCTCCGAGCCCACGAGACCGTACTAGATCTCGTATGCCGTCTTCTGCTTGAAAAAAAAAAAACACGCGCCTGGTCGACACTGACAGAGGAGTG
>DPWB01000027.1:3308-3462 GCA_003527885.1 Candidatus Competibacteraceae bacterium | reverse complement strand
AAGCCGGTGCCAACTTTGATTTTTTATCTTAAGATATTTATTTTTATAATATTAATATCAATTAAATAAATAAGGATTGCGGGGGTGAACAAGCCGGGTGGGGGATTTGACCCAGGGCCTGGGTCATTCACCCCAAACTTGGGGTAAGGAAAAA
>DPWB01000027.1:0-3036 GCA_003527885.1 Candidatus Competibacteraceae bacterium | reverse complement strand
TATAAGAGACAGCCCCAAACTTGGGGTAAGGAAAAAATGGCTAAGGCGGGGCGTAGAGCCGGTATTTTTCCATACGATAACGCAAAGTGTCGCGCGATAGGCCCAACAATTTGGCGGCGCGGCTGACGTTCCAGCCGGTATGCTGCAAGGCTCGCACGATCAACTCCTGCTCCAGCCGCTCCAGATCGACCCCTTCCTGGGGGAAATTCTGACCGGCGGAAAGCGTGCTGGGCGCGGCAATGGGTGGCGCGGGCGTCAAGGCCGGACACAAGGCGAGATGTTGTGGTTCGATGAGAGTGTCTTCCGCCAGCAGCACCGCGTGCTCGATACCGTTGCGCAATTCCCGCACGTTGCCCGGCCAAGTGTAATGGCGCAGTGCCTGCTCCGCCGCCGCCGTGAAGCGCAAATCCAGCTTGCCGTAGCGCTTGCCTTGACTGTCGAGGAAGGCTCTGGCCAGCAGAATGATGTCTTCGGCCCGCTCGCGCAACGGCGGTAAGACAATATGGATGATGCGCAGTCGGAAAAACAGGTCGGAGCGAAACTGCCCTTGCCGAACTCGCTCCTCCAGGGCTTGGTTGGTGGCGGCGATGATACGGAGATCGACTTTCCGGTCGCGCAGGCTGCCCAGACGCCGCACGGTCTTATCTTCCAACAATTTGAGCAGCTTCGCCTGCAACGACAGCTCCATCTCGCCGATTTCATCGAGGAACAGGGTGCCGCCGTCAGCCATTTCCACCAAACCCAGCTTGCGTTCCTTGGCGTCGGTAAAAGCGCCGCGCTCGAAGCCGAACAGTTCGGTTTCCAGCAGTTGCGCCGGAATCGCCGCGCAATTGATCTCGACGAAGGGTTTGTGCTGGCGCGGACCCTCGAAATGAAAGGCCCGCGCCACCAGTTCCTTGCCGGTGCCGGTCTCGCCGGTGATCAGCACGGCGGGCGGTTCGCCGTCGACCAAGCGGCGCTCCGCTTCGATGAATTGGCGGATTTTGTGCTTGAGCGCCAACATCGGCGGCGATTCGCCCAACAGCTTGTTCAGGCCGCTTTGCTCCGCTTGCCGGCCTTGATAGTAGCTCAGCGCGCTTTCCAGGCGGTCGTGGCCCACGGCCTTGTCCAACAGCAGCTTGAGTTCGCCGAGCACGACCGGTTTGGTCAAGTAATCGTAAGCGCCGGTTTTCATCGCTTCGACCGCCACCTCCACGCCGCCGTGACCGGTCAGCATGATGACCTTGATGTGCGGAGCTTCCGCCCGGATCCGCCGCAACACGTCGAGGCCGTTCATCCCTTCCATCTGAAAGTCCAGCAGCACGACATCGGGTTTGAAAGGGTCGAGTAGCGCCAGGCCTTCCTCGCCGCTGGCAACTGCTTGCGTTTCATAACCGTGGCGGGCGAGGTAAGTCTTGACGTTCTTGGCGAGCGTCGCCTCATCGTCGATGATCAGAATGGCGTTGGACATGGCGGCGATGACCGGTCGGGGGGCGGATCGGAGCGCGGGTCGCTACCGGGCTATCGGCAACTGCAGGGAGGCGGTGGTGCCTTGCCCCGGTTGGCTGCGCAATTCCAACTGCCCGCCGTAACGTTGGGCGATGCGTCGCGCCAGCGCCAGACCGACCCCCAGGCCCCGCGGTTTATGGGTGATGAGCGGCGTGAAGACCTCGGCCAAGCGCTCGGGTGAAATGCCGGCGCCGGTGTCGCTCAAATGCAAGGTAAAGCGGTCGCCCCGGCGCTCGCCGCCGATCCGCAGCCGGCCGCCGTCGGGCATCGCTTCCAGCGCGTTGGCGATCAGACTGTTGAGCGCTTGCACGAGCAACTGGGGGTCGCCGTGCACGGTCGGTAGCGGTTCGGCCAGCGCCAGCTCCACTTGGATCCGCTGGTTTTGCGCGCGTCGGGCAAAACTGCTCAGGGCGGCCTGTAAAACGGTGGCGACCGGCGCGGTTGTCTGGGTGTCGCCGGGTTGATAGAAATAGATGAGCAGTTCGCGCGCCCATTTTTCCAGCTCATCCACTTTGGTCACGATGTCGCTCAGGTATTCGCGGGTCGCCGGGTTTTCTTCCTCGCGCGCCAGTTCGGCGGAGGAGCGGATCGAGGCCAAGGGGTTTCGCAAGCTGTGGGCCACCGCCGCCGCCAGCTCGCCGATGGCCGCCCATTTTCCGGCTTCCACCAGGGCTTGTTGTTGGCATTGGATGGTGAGGCTGGCGCGGCGCACGATCCAAAACAGCGCGCCATAAATCAGCGCGCCGCCCAGCAAGGCGTTGAGCCAGACCAGACGGGTTCCCTTGGCGATGGTCTGCATGAGCACGCGCGGCAGCTTGTAGATTTCGACCACGCCGACGACCTCGCCGCCGCGCGGGTCGCGAATCGGGATGTAGTTTTCCACGAACCGATCGACCTCCGGGTCAAACAGGATGTGCTCGGATTTGGCCGGATGATCGACTTGGCCCGTTTCCAGCGCCAGTTCGCCGGCCAGGGCGCGATCCAGCTCCGGGTTATCGTCCTTGAACTGTTGGCCGATCATGTGCTCTTCGTTGGACCAGAGAACGATCCGTTGGCGCGAGTAGACGTTGGCGCGCACCACGTCCGGCATGTGGGCGATGTGGTTGAAGAAATCCGTCAGCGGCCCCTTGCCCTCGGCGTAATTCTGTTCGGTGAAGTAAACGCTGGTGTTTTGCGTTTGGGCGATGCCTTGCACGAATTGCATCGTGACCACGGCGTCCCTTTGTAGCAGATTGTCCCGCAGGAACCGCGCCAGCAAAGCGGCCGAGATCGCGCTGATCGCCACGATGGATAACAGGCTGAGAACGGAAAAAGAGCGCAACAGATTGTAAGGCTTGGGCGTCGCTGATTCCGTCATCAGATCCTCCATCCATTACCGGTCGCCGAGAGTTCAGGATACTTCAAGAAATAACCCGCTCACCGGGAAAGTTATTCCGTGGGGCGGTGAGCGCCCGGTGCGGGTCCGCGCCGGCTGGCTGCGGTCGGCCGCCCCGGCCGCGGACGCCGACACTTTGTCCGGTGCGGCTAACGGGCCAATTCCGGCGGCCG
>DPWB01000007.1:1145-2598 GCA_003527885.1 Candidatus Competibacteraceae bacterium | reverse complement strand
AAGCGGGCATTGTTCACCACGAGCGGGAGGTTCCTTTGCCGCTCGTCCTCCTGCCAGCCGATGAAGCGCTCGCGCGCGGCGAGCTTCCAGGCGCTGGCGCCGAAGCTCAGCAAGGCGACCAGACGCTCGCCGGCGAAGACGAAGTAGCGGCTCTGGCTGCCGGCCAGGGGTGTATAGCCCAGATAGTGGTAGCGGGCGATGTACTCGTTCCACAGCCGCGAGTGGGCCGAACCGGCGACCTGGCGCAAGTGGAGCGGCGGCAGGTCATGCACCGGGCTAGTGAGCAGCGCCTGGGGATCGGTGGCGGCGGTGGCGAGAACCTCGGGTTGGCGAGGGGCGCGGTGGCGTGCGGTCGGCAAGGTGATGAGAGCGTCCGCTTGCATGCGCAGCATGGCCACCCGGCAGGTCATGTCCTTCAGCTCGCCATTCGGCTTGAGCCAGTCGAACCGAACGCACACCTCGCGTGAAAGCTGCGCACGGCTGGCGCGGGGATTGGTCTCGATCAGGCGGCGGATGGTCTGCAGTTCGTCCGGGGTGAAGGGGCGCCCGCAATAAAGCTTCACGAGCTGTCGATGGGGTCGGCCGGATGGACCGCGACCCGCCGCATCTGTGCCAACCGGTCAGCACTCATCGTCCAGGGCAGAAAGGCACTCAAGCACGCCGGCGGTTGGCCGCCGTTCGCCGCGCAGGCTTCCAGATACGCCGTCAGCCAGGTGCGGGGATTGATCCCCCACAGGCGCATCGTCATCAGCAGACTGAACATCCGGGCTGCGAGTGCGCCGGCCCACTCACTGCCGGAACCGTAGAAGTTCTTGCGCGCGACCACCGGCCCGCGTTGGTCGCGTTCGGCGACGTTGTTGTCCATCGGCACCTCGGGGTGGTCGACAAACACCGTCAAGCCGGACCAATGCTTCTGCATGCTCTGCAGCACCTTTCTGGCCGGGGCCTTGAGCGCCGGGTTCGCCAGTCCGGTGGCGCGTTCGGTCGTCATTTGCGCGACCGCTTGCCGCAAGCGGTCGTCGCGTTCGGCCCACTGAACCGGATCGGCGCGTACGGCAAGGCGCGCTTCGTTCAAGTGGTAGAGCTCGCCAATCCGTTCGACCCAGGACAGGGCCCAACCCGAGAGATCCGGATGGGCATTGGCCAACTCGATGAAGTCACGCCGTTGATGGGCCCAGCAGAAGGCCAGGAGGATCGTCCCAAGGATTCTCGCGAGCTTCTGGTAGCCCGAGTAGCGATCACAAATGACGATCCCTCCTTCGCTATCGGACAGCTCTGCGATCGGTACCTGCGCCGATCGTGTCGGGTCCAACACGAAGTGAATCACCGATTCGGAGTGAAACACCCACAGATACCAGCGATGACCGATCTTCCCTTCGCGCTCGGCAAACACCATCCAGCGGGTTTCATCCGCGTGCCAGCGGTTCTCGCTCTGCAGTCGGGAGAGCAGCGC
>DPWB01000007.1:0-835 GCA_003527885.1 Candidatus Competibacteraceae bacterium | reverse complement strand
GTTCGTAGTCCGACCAGTCCCGGAGCAGTCGATGCGTCGGCTGGCCATACGAGAACTTGGACAGCAGGAGGTGCACCCAGATCGATACCCCGTACTTGCCGCGCGGGATCAACCGCGCCGGTGGTGGCGCGGTCAGGATGCCCGGGGTGCCGGGGCACTGACAGGTCCGCCGGTAGCGCCGCCGGCGGATCACCCGCCGATACGGCTTGACATCGATTTCGAGAATTTCACTGTCTTCCGTGCCCGGAAAGTCGGCGTAGCCGAGACCACACGCCGGGCAATGGGGGCAGTCGAGTTCGATGGTTTCGACCTGTGCCGGCAGGTGACTTTCGCGCGCCCGTCCGTGACCGGCGGCTCCCGACTGCTGGCCTCGCGGCCGCGGCGACTTGGCGTCCACTCCGGGGGCCTTCTCTGCGCTCGAAGAACGCTCGGACTTGCGACCAAACAGGCGCTTTTGCAAATCCCGGATCTTGCCCTCAGCCTTCTCCAATTCGCTGCGCAAGGCCGCTTCACGCTGGGCAGCTTGCTCCATCGCCAGGCGATGATCTGCTTTCAGTTGCTCTATCCGGGTAAGCGCTTGTTGATGCTGGCGCTTCCACGAGTTGGCTTCCCAACGCAGCTGGATGTGCTCTTCTTTGGTCAGCGTCACCAACACCTGCGCAAACGGCGCCAGCTTGCCTTTGCTTGTCGCCGACGCGACGCAGGTGATGTCCGATCCAGATCTCATGCGACGAACTATATCGAAATTCGTCTGATGTGTCCAGACTACCGGCCCGCCGACGAATCGCTAACTAACGGCTGCTGCGTACGGACTACGGGTTCACCGAATACTTAC
>DPWB01000188.1 GCA_003527885.1 Candidatus Competibacteraceae bacterium | reverse complement strand
CGGTGTGCGGTGGTGGTTGGGCCGGATCGGGTAGCGGCAGCCCGCTTGTTAGTGGAAACCTATGGTTGCAACCTGGTCGTCAGCGACGATGGCTTGCAGCACTATCATTTGCGGCGCGATATCGAAATCGCCGTCGTGGATGGTTTCCGGCGGCTAGGCAATGCGGCTTGCCTGCCGGCTGGGCCGTTGCGGGAGCCGCCCTCCCGGTTGCGCGAGGTCGATTTTGTCGTGGGCAACGGCGCGGCGCGCGGCCGCGAATACCTGATGTCGTTGCGCGGTGAAACGGCGGTGAATCTTGAGGACCCCTTGATCACCTCCACCCTCGCCAGTTTCCGCCAATGCACCGTCCACGCGGTGGCCGGTATCGGTGATCCTTGGCGGTTTTTCGATCATTTACGCCATGCTCGCCTGCGGCTGATCGAGCACCCATTTCCCGATCATCATCCGTTCAAGCCGGAAGATTTACAGTTTCGGGAGGATTTGCCGGTACTGATGACCGAGAAGGATGCCATTAAGTGCCGAGGCATCACCCCGGCCAGTTGTTGGTATGTGCCGGTGAGCGCCCAGCTAGACCCGGAATTTGAAGATCAATTACTCAAACGTGTGGCGATGGTTGCGATGGCCAAGGGTATCCGGCGACGGCCGGAGACGCTCCCACGCCGCCCACGTTTAGCACCGCTATCCGAACCTTTATCAGGAGATGAACCCGATGGACAAGAAACTGCTGGAGATTCTGGTGTGCCCCGTCAGCAAAGCACCGCTGGTGTACGACAAGGCGCGTCAGGAATTGATCTGTAAAGAAAGCCGGCTGGCCTATCCCATTCGTGACGGTATTCCAGTGATGCTGGAGGCTGAGGCACGACCGCTGACCGATGAGGAGGTCTAGGCAATGAGCGTCGAGGAACCTCGGTTCCGCGTCGCGATTCCAGCCCGCTATGCTTCAACCCGGCTACCGGGTAAGCCGTTGCGCTTGCTTGCGGGCCGAACGCTGCTGGAGCACGTCTATCGCCGTGCCTTGGCCAGTGGCGCATTGGACGTGATCATTGCGACGGATGACGAGCGAATTTGCGATGCAGCGACTGGATTCGGCGCCCCGGTCTGTATGACCTCCTCGGCGCATCTTTCCGGCACCGACCGACTGGCGGAAGTGGCGACTCGCTACGCTTGGCCGGACGATGCCATTGTGGTGAATGTCCAGGGCGATGAACCGCAGATCCCGCCGGCATTGATCCAGCAAGCGGCGCTGGCGTTGGAGGCGAATCCCACAGCGGGTATCGCCACGGTTTGTACCCGCATCGGCCAACCTGCTGAGTTGTTTGATCCGAACGTGGTTAAGGTTGTGCGGGATCGCGCCGGGTTTGCGCTGTATTTCAGTCGGGCGCCGATTCCTTGGGATCGGGAGACCTTTGCTCACCAGGAAACGGTAGGCGCCGATTTGCTAATTGAGAAGGGCTGGTTTCGCCATATCGGGTTGTATGCCTATCGGGTGGCAGTCTTGCGCGCTTTTCCCCGCTTAGAACCTGCCCCCAGTGAGCGCACCGAAGTGTTGGAACAATTGCGCGCGTTGTGGCATGGCATCCGTATTTATGTGGCCGAGGCGGTGGAAGCGCCGCCGCCAGGCGTGGACACGGCAGCCGATCTGCTTCGGGTGATGGCCACCATGGCCGGGTCAACCGACGAGATTGAACCTGAGTAACTCCGGCAGGTCAGGATTGAGATGCTGGCCGGTCGGATCGAGCAGTGCTACGGTAAAGGTTCTTGCCACGCGATAACCGGCGTCGCCGTACTGATCGGCCTGAATCACTTTTTGATTTTGGCAATCGCGCAGCACGAGCGCCTGTTCGTCGCTTAAAATTTCGATGACCTGGCAGTTGATTCCTTGGTAGGTTAAGGATTGATCCAGGAGCGCTTTTAATTTATCTGAATCAATGCGGGGCACGAGTGGCGATCCCGTTGGTTACAAGCATCAATAAGGTCGTTCGCGCGGCGTTCGATTTTCGACAACAGCGGCGCGATGCGGCGAAGGCGAAAGCGATGGTCAGAGTGTTATTTGTGTGTATGGGCAATATTTGTCGGTCACCGGTTGCGGAAGGCGTATTCCGGCGGATGTTGGAAAGTGCCGGACTGGATAGCAAGGTGTACGTGGATTCAGCGGGCACCCATTCCTACCATGTCGGTGCGCCCCCGGACCCCCGCAGTCAGGCGACCGCCTTGCGCCGGGGCGTTGATCTGCGAGACCTCCGCGCCCGTAAGGTAACGGTAGCGGATTTTGCCGAATTCGACTACGTGCTGGCGATGGACCGGGATAATTTTGCGCACCTGCTGGCGCTGTGTGGTCAGTCGCCGCTGCAAAGTCGTATCCAACTCTTCATGGATTACGCGCCGGAGTTGCCAGAGCAGGAAGTGCCCGATCCGTACTATGGTGGCCCGAATGGTTTTGAGCGAGTGATGGATTTGATCGAGGAGGCCGCCGAGGGATTGCTGATCAGCGTGCGGCAGCGCTATCGGATTTGAGGGTGTCTGCTTGAGTTATTGGTGACTGCCGCGAACGGGGCTGCGGTATTTTGGCCCCGTCGCGGTGATTGCTGACCGGCTTCAACTGGCCGGTTTGTTCTCAGGTGCCGATTCTGCCGTTACCGGTGACACGCTTGCTAGTTCCGTCTCGACTGGTGATGGCTCGATAACATCCGGTTCCAAAAATTTCGCCTCATGGGCAGCGGCGATGGCCTCGATAATCGCATCGGGTTCACTGGGCGGTGCGGTGTCGTCTGCAAGCAACGCTGGGCCAGTATCAGTTTTTTCCGCTGGTTCAATGCTTGCCGCCAGGTCGGATGAGGGGACAAGATCGGCGTAGGTTGCCTCTGCTATAGGTGCAGGGGTTGCCAATATTTCGACTTGTTCTACAGCATCGCTGGTGAACTCGACCGCTTCGGGAGCAAGCGCTGGCGGGGCAGTGGGCACCTGGGCGAGCGAGTCCGCCTCATACGCTCTGCCGAGGGCGATGTCCTCACTGGGGTACTCCAGCGGCGCCGGAATGGGCAGCGGCGGCTCGGCAGGTTGGCTGGCAATAGAATCTTCCAGAGCCGTCTTGGTGTTAGCCACCAGAGGTTCTATCGGTGGATATTCCAATAGAACCGGTGGCGGCGGCAAAGGGGCTTCCGCCTCTTGCGGCAGGGGTTCCACTTCGAGCGTTTCGGTTGCGGAAAGCCGGTTATTGGCCAGCAATTCACGAGGAACGCGCGGACGCCCACCGCGAATTCGCCGCTGCGGAAGCGAGCCTGAAGCAGTGCCCGATGACTGCGGGTGAGCCGTTGGGAGATCTCGCTGTGTCCCGGCGGGTTCTTCCACTGCGGTCGTCGTGTGCTCCTCAGAACCAGACGATAGCTCTGCACCGGAATCATCCATGGTTTCCGTTCCTTCCGAGGTCGTGTCGGTGGCCGGAGCATCGCCGCGCCGACGCCGACGCCCGCCGCGCCGACTGCGCCGCCCGCGTGGACTAGGCGTCTCTTCCTCTCCCTCGGTACTGTCTCTTATACACATCTCCGAGCCCACGAGACCGTACTAGATCTCGTATGCCGTCTTCTGCTTGAAAAAAAAAAAACGAACTAATACGACTCTGCCAGATATAGC
>DPWB01000090.1 GCA_003527885.1 Candidatus Competibacteraceae bacterium | reverse complement strand
GCTATACTATGTGCGTACATCCTGTGTTTTTTTTAATGATACGGCGACCACCGAGATCTACACTAGATCGCTCGTCGGCAGCGTCAGATGTGTAGCTAGGCGCTGTGAACTACGTGATGCTCGAAAGCCCTTTGACGCCCGGTCGCAAGGTCAAAGCCGCGCCGAGCAAGACCGGCCCATGCGCCACATGCGGGCGCTCGCTGCTGACGTAGTTTTCGGAAAATTCCGCCGAAAGATATTTCATGCCCCGGTCAAAAATCGCCTCTTGCCCGAGCGGAGTCCAAAGAACATCAGCGAGCAAGATCACCCCTCTCGTGTAGAGATTGACGATTTCGCCCGCCGCGCCGTTCTCAATTTGATGCGCGACGGTTACGAAAATCTTTTGGCCGTAGGCATCGGCCTTGAAGTTGCGAGCCAGCGCTTCAAGCAGCTTCAACCCGACGATCACCGGTTCGTTTTGAAGCTGAAACGTTCCTGTGCGGAGAAGCTGCGCGCCAAGAGTGACGAGCGGTTCAACCATGGCGCTTAGGCCGCCGCTGCGCGGGCGTCGGAGTCGTAACAAATAACCGATGAAAGTTTGTAGCGGATCGGCGCTGGAACGTGGATCGCGTTGTACTCCTCCCCGTAGGCTTGGCGCTCTCCAGTAGGCCGGCCCGCTGCGTCCACCGCCTGGAACGGCTCGCCAGTGGCCCAGGGGCGCGCGATCGCGTAGGTCAGCGCCCCGCGCTCCCCGATCAAAATGCGCTCATTGCCGAAATCAACACCCGGCGCATTGGAGGCATAGGCCGGCATCCCCCTGACAACGCCCAAGTCGCCCGATTTCGTCAAATCCGTTCCCGCCTTCCGATCGTTGATTGAAAAACTCGTCGCGTTCGTTAGCAGATCGCCGAGGATCGGGCCGGTCAGCAAGAAATCCGGAACCGCGAACCGCTTGTTGAAAAGTGTGCTTTTTTGCGCCCCAATCGCCCGCAATGCGCCGTTCATATGCTGCTCTAGCGTGACACCCGCAGGCAGTTTGAGGTCGAAGATCGCGCAATTGGTGGCGGCTGAATAGCTCAAAGTGCAGGCGCTGGACGCGGTTGGCGTGATCGCCGCACCGGCTTGATTCACCAGCCGAACAAACCCGAGATTGGCGTTCTCCAGCACCCAATAGGTTCCAGTCGCTTGAGTTCCCGATCCATCGAAGGCCGCCACCGCCGCGCCGTTCACCACCAGCGCGATCGAATTTTCTTCAGCGCCAACCGCTGTTCCTCTGAGATCGCGTGTCTGGCGAGGTCGGACAACCGGCCAATGCGCGGTCTTGATCAGCGAGTTGGAGCCGGTCAATTGCCCGGAAATATCTTCTCCAACTACCGCGACGGCATTAAAAGCGTCGGATGCGCGTTGCAGTTCATTGCAAATGCGCATATGAATTCTCTCTCGAATGATTTGAGCATTTGTTGCAATCAAACGGTCTAATGCGCTCCAATCAATTTGGCTATTGCGCGAGAAAAAATCCGCTTCGTTGCTCAGTAAAAAACTCAACTTCATGGCGTTAACGTAAGCCAAATCCATATCTTGACGCACTGAACCGCGCGGAATGCCCTGGCCTTCATAAACAATGCCGTCATTCAGAGTCGTTCCCGGCAGCCTGCTTTCATAGGGAATTTGTATTGTTGCCGACATGCTCGGGTCGACAATCACTTGAACCAACTCCAGCACTCTTAAATCGCTCAGCGCTTCACGAATAACCGCGCGAATCGCCGAGGCGGGCAATGCGGAATCAGAAACGAGAGTGCCCGCAGGGTCTGAAAGCGCCCGTGCTTCTCTCGCCAAATCCGCTTGATAAACAGCGTCGAAATGACTTAAAGCGCGCTGAACCTGGAGCGGCTCTGTCAATTCATTGCAGAAGATATGCCGCCCCGAACCGGCGCGCGCTTCAGCGAGTTTCTTTTCCATCGGCGTGGAGGTGGGGCGGCCCGTGTGGCTATTCGGGAAGTAAGGAGTTGAGTCAAAACCTAGGGAGTTGCGATACGAGCAAGAGCCTTGAAACGTGGTCATAAAAAAGTCTCCGAATTGCCAAGAATATTAGAATATATTGATATACTAATATATCAGAGATTTTAGGAACTTGCAGACGTTTAAGTATCCACCTACCCACCAAAAACTTTTCGATTCGATTGCCGAGCCCCCACCCCTTGAACCCCTTGAGCAAGGCGGCGATGAAGGACCGCGCTTCAGTGAGCCAAGCGGTTTACTTCCATGAAAATAGAAAATTCAAGATTATGCTTATAATCAGGAATAATCAGCAAATAAATAACAGAGCAAAATCATATAGTTATAGAGGTGCGCTATGAAGAAGAAACACAAGATAGGCCATGCCGGCAACTACGCGGGCGATGTTCCATGCTGGAATTCACCCCGGCAACGTGCGCCGTCGCGGGGAACAGTGTTCCCTTGCAACGCTGGAAGTGTACCTAAAAAGTACACAATTCCAGCAAGCCCTATAAACGTTCGTTCGCATCGTTCTACAGTGGAGTCCTTTAAAAGAGCCGCCCAAGAGTCTGTGAGTTCCGTTGCGCGGCTTCACCCGTGAACGCCACGGAACGCGAGCAGGTGGCGGCGCTGGCGGCTCTTGGCCTTCCGCGCGGCGGGCGGTTTGATCTACTGATCCGCAACCTCGGTTGGCGCTTGGCGCACGAACCTAAAGCCCCGCTGACTTGGCGCGAGCGCTACAATTTGGCGTGTGCGCTCTATCAGTTTCGAGAAAAACTCGCCGCTTCTTATGCCGAATTAGCGCTTCCTCATTCGCCGCCGAAGATAGAAAACTTCCGACCATTCTCGATTAAAAGTCAACAGAGGTTAATTTGATGACAACGAATGAGTCTGAGTGCTTCAGCGCCGATTCGGTTGTAAACCGATTCCTGGTTTTTCAGCAATACAATGTCGGATTGCAACTCGCCACGGTAAAGAAATATGGCCGGTTTCTCGATAGGCTTGCGGCTTGGCTATTGACCTTGCAACCGCCGCGCAGCTTATTTCAGGCGACTGCGGAAATGTTGGAACAGTGGACCGGACTGGAACTGCATCGCGCCAAGCTTTTGCCCCAAACGCGGCGAATTGCGATCATTGCCGTGCGGGGCTTTTATCATTGGACTAAGGAAGCGGGATTTATTGAGAGCAATCCGGCTGAGCATTTGCCTTCTCCCAAGTGTGGCAGTCCGCTCCCAAAACCCGCGCAACTTCAACATGCAGAAAGCCTGATTATGGCCCCCGACTTGAATACCTTTGTCGGGTTGCGAGATGCGGCGATGCTCGCGGTTTTGATTGGAACCGGTTGCCGAGTGAGTGGGCTGGTGGCGTTGAACGAGGGGGATTTGATTTGGACGCAGCCGAGCAAAAACAAATGCGAAAGGCTTTCGATTCGTTTGTGCGAGAAGGGCAAGAAAGAACGAATCGTTCCCGCGCCGATGGAAACCGGGCTGTTCGTGCGCGCCTATCTCGGGCATGACAAGATTGATGAGCAGTCAAGGCTACTGCCCAGTGGCGACCGGGTGTTGTTCGTCAACCGGAACAATCCGCGAGTGCGCGCGCATGAGCGCCACGGAGAGCGGTTGCGGATCAGGCCAGATTCTTTTGGCGCGATTCTGAAGAAGTACGGCAAGGTTCAGGGAGTGCCGAATAAAGTGTTACATCCTCACGCCTTTCGTCACTTATTTGCGACAGAGCTTGCAGAGGAAGATGTAGACCTGCTGATTCGCCAAGCCTTGTTAGGGCACAGCAGCCCGGAATCAACGGCCTTATACACCCAGCTCGCGATTCGTAAACTTTTTGATACAGTAGACAAAGCCAACCCGCTGGGAAAAATTCGGACGGCGGTCAGTGACTTGGCGAACCAGATGCGAGCGGCGGAACGGGCGGCTAGGAACAAGAGCTGAGCACGCGCGCGTGGGCGCTTGTTTACAAAGTTGCCCTATAGGGCAGGTTCCCACGGCTAAGCGCCGCACTGAAGCAAGTCATTTTCGCCAATTGGCGAAAAAACGCCCTGCTGGAAATCCGCGACTCGCGGCTGTATCGGCAACAATTTGATACGTTCGAGGCGTATTGCAAAGAGCGGTGGAATCTTTCGCGTCCACGGGCGTATGAGTTACTGAAAGGCGCTGCTTCCTTTGAGAACGTGTCTGCAATTGCAGACATTGTGCCCGCCACCGAAAGTCAAGTCCGCCCTCTCACCCGCCTTGAGCCGGAAGTGCAGCATGAAGTGTGGAAGGAGGTTGTTGGAATAGTTTGTGTCCCATGGGACACATCATAAACTTCGGACAGTGATAGCCTTTGTTTACTCGCCAGTGATAATCAAAAAAACCATTGCTATGAACTTTTTTTATCAGTATCATTAGCGAATATCGGAAAACTTAAAGAGAGGGATAGGCTTGGCGAAACTAGATGATCGAGAACTGGCTAGGCGGATTCGCGCACGAAACAACGCCGCCAATGCTGCGCGGCGCGAGCGGTTGCTGACAGCCGGCAAGATTCAGACCAATGCCTGGCTTTCTTCAGCAATCCGCCGCGAGATTGACGCGGAAGCGTCCGCCACAGGAAAGCCGCTTTCCGATGTGGTGGAAGCCTTGCTTTTGAAGGGTTTGGCGCACCAGAAACAGACCCAGCGCCCGGTAACGCCTGGCGCCACAAGGCCCGCGCCGGTGGACCGGGATCAGGCGATAGCCGCCCTACACGCTGAAGGGCTGAATCTTACTGAAATATCGCAACGCCTTTTTGAGCAAGGCATCATGACCCGCGCCCGGACTCCGATCAGCCGGGCGACGATCCGCAAAGTTTTACAACAGACGCAACTGAAGGAATCTGCAAACGCCGCAACTTCAACGAGGGGGCAATGATGAGCGCCGATATTGATAGTCTGGTTCTTGAGCATCTGCGCCACATCCGCGCCCGCGTGGATCAGACCGCCGCCGATGTGGACATCATCAAGGCCCGGCTCACTTCACTGGAAAGCCAAGTCGCCAGTGTTCACGCCGATATGGCGATCATCCATCTACGGATCGACCGCGTAGACAACCGGTTGGAACACATCGATCGGCGGCTTGAATTATCGAATTCCTGAATCCCGGTCATTCCGACCGGTTAGCGCCCGGCATGGCGTCTTGACCACGCCATGCCGGACTTCCACCCCCGACCTATGGAGAAATAGGCCATGAGCAGCATCCTGAATGATACTCCGCCCACCGGGCGCTTCACCGCGCAGTTGACTCCTGAGTTCCTGGCAGAGCTGCCTCCTGATGAAGCCGCAGTTATTTGCCGCCTTGCCCCTTTATTGGACCGGCTTAACCCCAAACAGGTGCGTGAAGCCGTTTGCATCATGGAATTGATGGGGCGCTGCAATCAGTTGGGGGTGTACGAAAAACCCCATGTCAATAACAAGATGAACCGTCTCTTTCAGAAGCTGCGTGCGTCTCGACATCACGCCGTCAAATGTCATTACCGCAATCGAATTTTCCAGTTTTTGAACCGCCAGATTTGCAAGGCGGTTCCTACGGAGGCGTCACGATGAGCGACGCGCCCCGACTGATTCACCCCTATCTAAATAGCGAAGGCGCTATCAAATCCTGTCAAATTCAAGATGCGCTTGAAGGCATCAGTTCAGTCTTATGGATGCTCGCTGATCTCTTCGGCAGCGATACGGAGCGATATTCCTTCCTGGACAGCGAGAGCGCCCGGCGCGGGATGTTCCTTCAACTCACCAACATCGCCAACACGCTGGAAGTGCTGTCCGCAGCGCTAGACGAAAAATAACGCCCCTGTCCATAAAAAAACCCGCCTTGGCGAAACCCAGGCGGGTTTTTTGATCATCTGTCGATTTTTCTGGACTTAAGCGGGAAATCATTTAGCTTAGCCAGACGGTATTTTTTTCGACCCTAATCGCTGCCAGTCGTGCCGCCACCATCGCAAGTTGCTCACGACTAGCCAGCCACATTCAAACCCGCCATGGGCGGTAGAACTGTGTCGTTTTTTAGAGTATCACATTTCTGTTTGTCTCCATAACCAGTTTTGTGTACTAGAAAAAACTCACGGCTTTACCGCGCAGGGTCATGATTTAAGAGGTATTTATGACCGCGCATCCTTTACTAGCGAATGATTTGGCCGCTGCTCTCCGGGTCTCTGACCAGACCGTCTACGCGGCGATCCGCGGTGGACGCTTCCCGAAACCCGATTGCCGGCTTCCCGCAAACGGATCGCCGCGCGCCTGGACGCTTTCGACGATCCGTGATTTCTCCCCGGAACTTGCCGAGCGGCTGGAACTGCCGATCGTCGCCCTGGCGGGTCTCCCGCCGATCAAGCTGTGAGGGCGCGGCTATGACAGACCTAGTGGCGCTGGCGACGCAGATCAACGCGGCCCATGAGGAAGCGCAAACCTACGCCAGCAAGGCGGTAGAACGGGCGCTGGTGGCGGGCGACTTGCTGCTGAAAGCCAAGGCGCAATGCCAGCACGGCCAATGGCTACCGTGGTTGAGAGCGCATTGCCCGGCGATCAGCACGCGCACAATCCAAAACTACATGCGGGTAGCCCGTGAACTGCCTGCTGAAAAACGCACCGATGCGTATTTGAGTTTAAACGAGGTGTTACGGCTGGTAGCTGGGCCTGCAACCGACGCGGAACCCACATCAGAAGTTGAGCCGGTATCCGCTGAAGAACAGGCATTGTTTAAGCGCCTGGAGCGCGGCATAGAACAAGATATTGATAGAACAGCGTTATTCATGGAGCAACTCAAGGATGTGCTTCATGAAGCACGCCAGATTCTCACGCGCTGTCCTAGAAAGTTTCAAGAATGGTGCGAAAAGAAACTCAAGCTCGATTCTGAGATGCTGATTTATATCGAGACCCCGCCAAGCCCATGGAATCAGCCAACGTCCGCCATGAGGGCCGCCCAAATACGTTGGATGCTCGTAAATCAGGGAATGGACGATGAAGCGCGGGAATTTATGCGCTGGTGGCAGCAGGAAGATGAAAGCGCCGATCCGGTTGTGAGGGCGCAACCATGAGCGACCCTCACAGCAAACCAACCGTCAATCACGAAGCCGAGCGGGCGGTACTCGCTGCTCTGATCCGCAACCCGGACGGCAAGGACATCATCCGGCTGGGTATCCATGCCGACTTGTTCACGAACCTATCCGTCAAAGAGGCGTTTTCAGGCGTTTGTAGGCTGATTGCCGATAACGTTCAACCCGACCCGGCGACGCTGCGAAACGCGCTCTCTCAAGCCGCCAGAATCGAATATGAAACCAGCATGTCCGTTCACGTTAGCGCCGCAAACTTGGCGGTATGGGTGACGCTGCTGAAAGATTGTGAGCGGGAGCGGCGCTGCGTTGCGTCTAGGGACTGGCTCACCAAGGCGATTGACGCCAGGCGGCCCGCAGATGAAATCCGCAAGCTGTTTGACGACCTGGAAGCCTTGCAGCAACCCACGGTTCGCCGATCCACCTTCTCGCCACTGGCTGACCTGTTGAAAGCGCCTCCGGCTGAAAACTGGTTGGTAGACGGCTTCATTGGTGAAGATTCCACCAATGTGATTTTCGGCGACTCTGGAAGCGGAAAAACTTTCGTTACGATTGACCTGCTGTGTCATGTCGCCGCCGGTTTGCCGTGGCGCGGCCATGACACCCTGAGCGGCCCGGTGATGTATTTGGCGGGTGAAGGGCAAAACGGGATTATCCGGCGCTTCAAGGCGTGGTTCGAGGCGCATCCCGGCCATGAAGACGCGATCCACAACGTCCTGATTCGCACGGTTCCTGCCGCAATCGGCGATCCGGTTGCCGTGGCGGCTATCGCCGATGAAATTCGAGGGATGCCGGTTAAGCCGCGAGCGATTGCGATTGACACCCTAGCCCGCAATTTTGGCGCTGGCGATGAGAACTCGACGCGAGACATGAACCAATTTGTCTCCGGCCTGGACGCCTTACGGGTTGCCAGCGGCGCGGCTATTTTGGTGCCTCACCATTCGGGACATGGTGAAAAGAGCCGAGGACGCGGATCGTCGGTACTGCGAGCCGCGATAGATGCTGAATTCCTGGTTGAACGTAGCGAACAGCGGATCACCGTGCGCTGCATGAAGATGAAGGATGCTGATGAACCTGCCCCGCTTTCGTGGCTGCTGACCCGGCAAGATTTGCCCTGGTGCGACGCCAAGGGTAGACCGCTGAATTCGGCCGTGCTGGTGCCAACCGAGGCGGGACAAAGCGGGACATTTGAGGAAAAGTCCCGTTTACCAGCAGCGCAACGGATCGCTGTGGACGCTCTCAGAACCGCACTGATTCGGGACGGCATTGATGCTGACGGCGTGGTCACGGTCGCTGAAGACCAATGGCGGCAAGCATGCTATTCAGCGGGTATCAGCAGCAGTGACAAGCCTGATTCCTGCAAAAAAGCCTTCAACCGCGCACGGCAAGACTTAGTCGCCAATGGC
>DPWB01000035.1 GCA_003527885.1 Candidatus Competibacteraceae bacterium | reverse complement strand
TCTGCACTCAATCGCTTATCTCACCGTGTTTTGTTTTTTTTCCAAGCAGAAGACGGCATACGAGATCTAGTACGGTCTCGTGGGCTCGGAGATGTGTATAAGAGACAGGTCCAAGGCGGTCACGTTTTGCCGGAGGTTTTCGGCCTCGGTTTTGAAGCGGGCCAGCAGCGCGCGGGAGGGCGCGTCGCCGGCGGCGTAAGGGTGGTCTGTCGCGCCGCAAACCGGACAGGGCGCACCGTCTTGCAGATGGTCGCGCAAGCGCTCGACATTTTCGGCGCACGCCGTTTCGGCCAGCGCGCGCGATTGCTCGGCCTGTTCCCAGCGGGCTGCGGCAGCCGGTTTTTCGGCGAGGGTTCGCGTCAGCTCCTCCCGCGCACGATCCGAGCGTTCGCGGGCGCTGGACGCTTCCCGTTCCAGCTCCTGTTGGCGGGCGAGCGCGGCGGCCAGCGCCTGCCAGGCCTGTTCGGCCCCGATCAGTTGATCGCGCTGGGTTTCGAGATCGCGACGGCGCGCCGCCAGCGCTTCGGGATCGGAGCGAGCGAGCGCTTGAACGGCGGTTTGGAGTTGGGTTTCCGCCGCGCCGAGCGCGCGCTCCGTCTCGGCCACGGCGGCGGTCAATCGGGCGCAGGCCCGCTGTTGGTCGGTCTGCTCCCGGCGATGGTCGGCGAGCAGGCGCTCGTTTTGACGCGACTCGTTTTGGAGGCCGGCGGCTTGATCGAACACCAGGTCCCAGCGCGGCCACTCCTCGGCCAAACGGCGCAGCGACTCGTGCGCGTCCAGCCACTCCTGGGCGTGTTGTCGCGCCGCGCGGGCTCGTTCACGCTCGGCCCGTTTTTGGGCCAGTCGCTCGCACGCCTCGGCTTCGGCGTCGCGGGCGTCGTTTCGAGATGCTGAGGCGGCGCGGTGAGCGGGGATCAGGACGCTGATTTCAGCGTCCAGCGCTTTAGCGTGATCGAGATCGGGCTGGGCTTCGATTTGAGCCTGTTCGGCGTGGATCACGGCTTGCAGCGCTTGAGCCGAGACCGCCTCCGCTTGCTGGCGGGCGTGTCGGGATTCGGTCGAACGCTGCTCCGCGTCGGTGACGGCTTGACGGGCGAGGGCGATAGCGCGGGCCGCGCGCCCGGTTTCGACGGTCAGCGGGCGGGCGTCCTGCACGGTTTCCACGCGGTTGAAATAGGTATGGCGGGGGGCGGCGGCCTGTTGGCAGGAGCGGGCGTCCTGCGCCGCTTGATCGGCTTGCTGTTCGGAGTGTTTGAGCGTCTCCCAGCTTTGGTGCCAGCGCAGGTGCTGGTCTAGCTCCGTCTTGCGGGCTTGAATGGCCGCCGCTTCGGATTTGGCCGCCGCCAGAGCTTGTTCCAGTTCGTCGCGGCGGTCGGCGGCGAGCGGTTGTTGGTCGCCCAGTTGCCGGCGCAGGACATCGAGGGCTTTTTGTTCGAGGCCGGCGCGTTCGTGCGCCCGCTTGGACAGCGTTTCGTAAATCTCCAAACCGGTCAGAGTTTGCAGCAGTTGCGCCCGCTCGTCGTCGTCGGCCTTGAGAAAGGTCGAAAATTCGTTTTGCGCCAGCAGCACGGCGCGGGTGAATTGCTCGAAGGACAGGCCCAAGCGCTGTTCGATTTCCCGCTGGACCTCGCTTCTGCCGCCGCCGAGCGGTTGGGAATCGCTCAGCCGCAACAGGCTCATTTCGATATTTTGCAGCTTGCCGGTGGTTTTGCCGCGCGACCGGCGCACCGTCCAGCGGGCGCGATAGTCGATGCCGTCGTTACCGACGAAATCGACCTCGGCGTAGCCTTCGCCCGCGCCGCGCCGCAGCAGGTTGGCCGGGGCTTGAGGGGGGACGGTTTCGGTGCCGACATCGGGCAGGTTGACCCCGCGCGCCCCGGCTTTGGCCAGACGCGGCGTGTTGTTGTAGAGGGCCAGACACAAAGCGTCGAGCAGGGTGCTTTTGCCGGCTCCGGTCGGCCCGCAGATGGCGAACAAGCCGGTGGAGGCGAGGGGTTCCTTGTGGAAGCGCAACTCGAATTCGCCGGCCAGCGAGGCGAGATTCTTGCCGCGGATAGCGAGGATTCTCACGGGCGACCTTCGGGTTCCAGCAGCAGTTCTCGGAACGCGGCCAACAGTTCGGGGACCGGTTCCGCGCCGTACTTGCGCCAGTGCAATTTGTTGAAGATTTCATCCGGTTGCAACCGGCTCAGTTCGTCGAGCGATTGCGGGATATCGGCGGGATCGCGCTCGCTCGCGCGGCTGTAACTCGTTTCGATCCGCGCCAGCCGGACCGGTTTGTCCTCCAGAATCGCTTCGATGCGGGCGCGCAGGCCGGGTTCCGGCGCGTCGAGCCGCACCCGCGCTTCCAGATAAGGGCGATCTTCGAAGGGCTGGTCCGGGAGATCGAGCGCCGCCAACATCTCCAACGCCTCGTTTAAGGGGGCAGGTTGGGCGGGGATTCGCAGCAGATCGACAAAACGCGGGATGGGGATCGACGCGGTTTCGACCCGCGAGCCGCCGTCGAGATCGACGCGGATGACTTGATGGCGGTAGGCGATTTCCGAAAACGACATCGGCAGCGGGCTGCCGGAATAGCGTACCCGCTGCTGGCCGCCGACCGTCTGGGCGCGGGGCAGGTGGCCCAGCGCGGCGTAGCTGATCGCCGGGGCGAAAGTTTCGACCGGCAGCGCCTCGATGCCGCCGATGACGATCCGCCGTTCGGACTCCTCCGACAGCAGCCCGCCGCGCATGTGACAGTGGCCGAGGGCGACGATGGCTTGACCGTTTTCCTGCCGCTTCAGGGCGCGTTCGAGCGTGCGTTGGTACAGCGCTTCGATGCCCTGCAAATACGGGTCGCCGTCCGTTTCCACGCGCGGCACGTCGCCGGGACGCAGAAAGGGTACCGCCAGACACCAAACCGCCACCTCGCCGGTTCGATCGCGCAACGGCGCGATCAAGCGGTCGCAGTCGATCTCGCCCGCCGGGTCGCGGGTGGTGTGGCCGATCACCGCAGCGTCGAACGCTTCGAGCAGCGGCGCGGGCGCTTCCAGCCGTCCCGCCGAATCGTGATTGCCGGCGATGATGGCGATGTCGAGCCGGGGCAAACGCCGCTTGGCGGCGGCCAGGAAACGATAAAATTGACGCTGGGCGGCGGCGGACGGATTGGCGTTGTCGAACACGTCGCCGGCGATCAACAGCGCGTCGATCCGCTCGGTTTCCAGGGTGTCCAGCAGCCAATCGAGAAAGCGCTGGTGTTCGCGGCTCCGCTCGAAGGTGTGCAAGCTTTGGCCGAGATGCCAGTCGGCGGTGTGCAGCAGGCGCATTTCGGTTCAGTCCGGCGATTCGAACGATGGGGTTTGCCGCTGTTGTCGCCGCCATCGCTCCAGATAAAACGTCAGCGCCAGCGCGCCGCCGCCGGCGACCAGCAGGCTGAGCGTCAATCCCAGATGGTCGGCGAGATGAGCGAAAAACAACGTGTAAATCTGGATGATCAGAAAGGTTGCGCCGTAACCGGTCAGCATCCGCATCATCAGCCGCGCGCCCACGCCGATCAAGGCCACATTCAGAACCTGTCTCTTATACACATCTGACGCTGCCGACGAGCGATCTAGTGTAGATCTCGGTGGTCGCCGGATCATTACAAAAACAGACGACAACGAAAAAA
>DPWB01000229.1 GCA_003527885.1 Candidatus Competibacteraceae bacterium | reverse complement strand
TGTGTATAAGAGACGGGCAGCACGCCGAGGTTCTTCACCGGGCGCAGCCGGNCGACACAGACGATCGTGGCCGGTTCGACCCGGGCCGGCATCGGTACGAAACGGTCGAGGTCCACGCCGCAGGGCAACACGTGCAGGCGGGCGCGGTCGGCGCCGCATGCCTCTACCAGATGTGCGGCGTTGGCGTCAGACACCGTGACGACGGCCGCCGCGTCCTGCACCCGCGCCGCAAGGTCGGCCGGCGGACGCCGGTAGACGTCGTAGCCGTGCGCCGTGAAGGTGTAGGGCAGGTCGAGGTCGGCGGCGATGGCGCGGGTGGTCGCGGCGATGTCGTCCCAGGTGTCCGGCAAGGGGATTTGAACGACGCGGATACCGAAGCGCCCCAACCGCTCGGTGACGCGCAACGGCATCCAGCGGTCGGTCAGCACCATTTCCACCCGCAACGCCACCAGTTCCTCACCGCTGCCGCGCGTGCTCGGAAAACGGCCCGCTCCGGCGGCGAACAGCGATTGCCGTGGGTCGGTGGCGTTGCTGGAGACGGCGACGATTTGGGTGGGATCGGCCAGCCCCAACAGGTATTGGTCGGCGCAGGGCGTTAAGGAGGCAGCGCGCGGCAAGGCCAGCGCCCACGGCGGCGACAGGCCCAACACCAAGGCGAGGAGTCCCGCCAAGGCGCCGATTTCGCTCATCTTCACGTTCAAAACCGATAACGCGCGCCGACATAAACCCCGCGTTCGGCGCCGCTGTAACCCAGGATGTCCTCGTAGCGCTCGTCGAGCAGGTTCTCGACCCGCCCGAAGAATTGCCAGTGGCCATCCCACTGATAGCTGGCGGCCAGATTGACCAGCGTGTAGCCGTCGAGCTTGACCGGGTAGGTGACGAAGGTTTCGGGATCGAACGCGGTGTCGCTGAACGAGCCGTTGTGGCGCACCGTCAGATTGAGGTTGGCGCGGTCGTTGACCCGGTAATTCAGACCGAGGCTGGCGGCGTGGCGCGGGCGGCGGCGCAATTCCTGACCGTCGGTATCCTCGGTGTCGGTGAAGGTGTAGGCCAGCGTGCCGCTCAAGTCCGGGGTGAGATCGGCGCTGGCGCTCAGTTCGACCCCGCGCGCCCGGCTTTCGCCCGGCAGGTTGATCACCGTGCGCCCGGCTCCGACGATGATGTTATCGATGCGGTTGTCGAAGGCGGTCACGTCGAATTTCAGCCTCTGGTCGAGCAGGCTCTGTTCCCAGCCGATGTCGAAGCCGCGACTTTCTTCCGGTTGCAGGCCGGGGTTGCCCTGAAAATCGCCGGAGAAGCCGAACAGTTCGGTCAGGGTCGGATTTTTGACCGCCGTGCCGTAGCTGGCGTGCAGGCGTCCGCCGAGATCGGGCCACAGATAGGCGGCGGTCAGCCGGTAAGTGCTGGTGTCGTCGAAACGGTCGTTGAAATCGCGGCGCACTCCGGCGGTCAGGAACAGCCGCTCGTCCAGGCCGAGCCCGTAATGGAAAGCGACGCCGGTGTTGCGGATCGCGTTGCCGGCGAAATAGGTGTTGCGCGCTTCGTCTTCCTTGTCCTTGATGAGGGCAGTAAAAGTGTGCTTCGCGCCGCCCGTGGTCAGGAAGTAGTTGCTTTGGTAGTCGATCTGGTTGGAATGGCTGTCGCTGTCGAAAGCGCCCAGGCCGGTGTCGGCGGCGGTGCTGTCGATGTCGTAGCGGGCGATGCCGAGCAGATGCTCCCACGCGCCGTCCAACAGGCTGAATTTGCCTTGCAGGCGCAGGGCGTTTTGCCGGTTTTCGCCGCGATCCTGACTGTCGACCACAGGCTTTTGGTCGCCGCCGATAAAGGCGTCGAAATCCGAGCGGCTGTCGGTGTAACGCTCGATCAGGGTCAGTTCCAGATCGTCGCGGGGGCGGACGCTGCCTTTGAACAGTAGAGAACCGATCCGTGCACCGTCGTCCTCGCTGTTGCCGCGCCATGCGCTACCCGCCGACCAGCCGTCGGTCTTGAGCCACGCCCCGCTCAACAAGGCATCGTAACGGTCGCCGCGACCGCCCACGCTGCCGGAGCTTTGCCAGGTGTTGAAACTGCCACCTTCCAGACGGGCGCTCGCCTGCAACGGCCGCTCGGCGCTTTTGGTGACGATGTTGATGACGCCGCCGATGGCGGCGCTACCCCACAACACGCTTTGCGGGCCGCGCAGCACTTCGACCCGTTCGACTGCCAAATCCAGCAGGCTGTTGAAATCGAACGCGCCGCCGTCGGGGTTGTTGACCTCCACCCCGTCGATCAGCACCAGGGTTTGATTGGTTTCCGCGCCGCGCAGGTAAATTTCGGTCAAGGTGCCGGGGCCGCCGCTGCGGCTCACCGTCGCGCCCGGCACGTCGCGCAGCGCGTCGGCGACGGTGCGGATCTGTCGCTGTTCCAGTTGCTCGCTGCTGATGACCGTGATGGCGCTGCCGGATTGTTCCGGCGGGATCGGCACGCGGGTCGCGGTGACGACCAGTTCCGGCAGTTCTTCCTGCGCTGAGGCGAGGTTAGCGATACCGGCCAGCAGGCCGAGTGCGGCGCAGGAGGAGAGCAGGCAACGGGGGCGAATAAAGTGAACGTTCATGGCGAGCGCGCTTTTTGCTGAGGGTTGTTATCGAGCCGACCGTGACGGTCGGCTCACCGCCTGCTGGAAACGCGCGCTGGCCCGGCCGTTTGACCGGCTTGAAAAGAGGAGCGGAAAACGCCTCGCTAAAACAAGGCATCGGTCGGCCGCTGGCGAACGCTCGGTTTCCCGCATCGCCGAAACGGAGGACCGTCCCGCCGAAAAATCCCGTTCGACGGCAGGCGACGCTTGGGACGGCAGGTCTCCTGGCTGGCGGGTCGTTGCCGGGCGTTCGGCCTTCCCGGTTGCCCAGTGGCCTTGTACGAACGCCGGCTCGCCGCTCACAGTTGCGGGGACAGCCGCGGATTTCCACCGAGGTCGGTGGCGCCGCGTTCCCTTTTAATCCCGCTGGGGGAACCGTCTTGGCGGATAGAGTAACGGCAGAAACGGGGGGTTGGCAATGAATGCGTTTTAGCGCTGGGTGTCGGCCCGGCTTGAAACGCGAGCGGCGCGCGTGTCGGTAGCGAAAAATGCTTGCTCGGCCGAAAGCCTTCAGGTTTCGCCGGTTGGCAGTGGCGTGGCCGCGCTTGCAATAATGTGTTTCCGCCCGTTCAAATCTCTATTGCGACGTATCAACCAGCGACCGATGTTCATTCCTGGCGCTTCGATGAGCGAATAAGTCATGGCGGATGCCGGGAGCAGCACTATGAGAGTGACCAGCACGCAGCAGATAAAGGCAATGCCGATATGGCTGCCTAAGATTAAATAGATCTTGAAATAAACCGGCCCTAGTCCGTAGATAATGAAGGGGTGCAACAGATAGATGCTGAAACTTCGTTCCCCCGCAAAAAACAGAGAGCGATTGGCAAAAATCGGCCACGGACGACTGGCCTGACCGCCGGCCAGCAATGCAAAAGCGATCCCCCAAGCCAGAATGTCGGTTCTGCCAAAGAGAATCAGCGATTCCGTCGGTAAAGCCAGCAACAGGATCATCGAGCCAAGCCCGCAAACCGACAGCGTACTGTAAAGAGCGGGGTTCTCGGCCAGGAATCGATAGGTGGTGCGTCGCCCATAAAGGAAATAGCTCAGCACCCCGCCGCAAAAGATGCCGAATTGGGTCAGAAAGGCATGGTGGCCGTAACTTTGCAGCAGCGGCAGACCTGAGGCGTCGTAGCCCATGCGGGCGGCGATGCTGAGGGTCGCGCCGGTGAGGGTCAGGACCAGCGCCAGCCGGATCGTCCGTACATAGACCAGCAACACGGGCAATACCGCATAAAACAGCATTTCCACCCCGATGGTCCAGCCTGCCCATACGATGCTGTCGTGTCGTCCTGGAACCAAATTAAACAGAAATGAAACATTCAATAACAGATCGTAAAGCGGAAAGCGCTGATTGAATTTAAACTGCGCCATCAGGAACCAGACGGCGAGCATGATGTAAAACAGCGGGGCAATTCTAAAAAATCGCCGGATGAAATAATCTTGAATCCAATGGGTTTTGCCGACCCGGTGCTGGGTGCTAAAGAACAGCGAAAAAGCGCTCAACACGAAAAAAAGCTGAACGCCCAAACCGAAATGGGTCTGAACGAGGGAAAAAGAGGACGGGATCGCTAAGCGGTGGATACCCTGAACGTGAAAAACCACGACCGCTAAGGCGGCAATAGCCCGCAATCCGTGGATACCGCTCAAACGGTCGCTGTTTTCAGAGGTTTCTCGCGCGAGTTCCACGACGCTGCTTTATGGTTTTTCGTGAAGCTTGGCGCGTTCCCACAGGGCATCCATTTCCGCCAACGTCGATTGCGTGGGGGTTCGGCCTTTTTCGGCCAGCCACTGCTCGATCCGCCGAAACCGCCGCTCGAATTTGCCGTTGGTTCCGCGCAGCGCCGCTTCGGGGTCAAGCTTGAGGTGGCGAGCCAGGTTGGCGACGGCGAACAGCACATCGCCCAGTTCGTCGGCCAGCCGCTCAGCTGGCGCATGACAGACGATTTCGTGACGGATTTCAGCGATTTCCTCCTGAACCTTGGCCAGGATCGGCTCCAGCGCGCCCCAGTCGAAGCCGACCTTGGAGGCTTTCCTTTGCAGTTTGACCGCGCGGGTCAAGGCCGGCAGCGCCAGCGGCACGCCGTCCAGCACGCCAGCCGGTTGTTCGGCTTTTTCGGCGGCTTTCAGTTGTTCCCAGGCAGCGGTTTGTTCGGCGGCGTCGGTGTAGCGGGCGTCGGCGAAGACGTGCGGGTGGCGGCGGGTCATCTTCTCGACGATGCCGCGCGCCACGTCGGCGAACTCGAAACGGCCCTCCTCGCGGGCGATCTGGGCGAAGAACACCACCTGAAACAGCAGATCGCCCAATTCGTCCCGCAATTCCGCCCAGTCCCGGCGGGCGATGGCGTCGGCGACTTCGTAGGCTTCCTCGATGGTGTGAGGCACGATAGTCGCGTAGGTCTGCTCCCGATCCCACGGGCATCCCGTTTGCGGGTCGCGCAAGCGGGCCATCAATTCCAATAAGGCATCCAGCGGGGAAGAATCAGTCATGATGCACCTTCGCACCGCGCCGTGCGAGCGGCCAACGATCCACCGGCGCGCGGCGCGAGCGGCCAAGATTAGAATTTGAACGATAAGCCGACGGAGCCGAAGCGGTCGGGTTTATCCTGACCATCGAACTCGCGGGTGCGCAAGACGTAGGTGTAGGCCAGTCTGGCCCCACCGATACTGGTCACCAAGCCGGCCTGCAATTCGCCGACGAACGGTTTGCGGTCGACGCCCAAGCTGTCCCCGTCGGTATTGCCGTCGAGAAAAATGTTGTACGCGACGGCGCGCCCGCCCGCTCCGGCAAAGAGATACCACCCGAAGTTATCGCGCGGCAGAAAGAAATTCGAGCCGGGCAGGCTGGGGCGGATGCGGGGCGCACCGTAATCGTTGGGTAAATCGTTGCCGACCCGCAAGGTGGCGCCGACCTCCAGATAGGTTCCCACGTTACCCAGACTGCCGCCGACATAAGGGGTGACATCCACCCCGAGGCCGGTCCCCTGATGCTCCAACAGATTGCGCCACTTGCGCTCGTAGATCAGCGCATAGCCGAATTCGTCGTGCAGTTGGTTGTCCCAACCCGCCGCCTCGTCCGTACCGATCAGATCGTGAAAGGAATTTTGCACTTCCTTGCCGCGCGCCGAAGGCCCGACGATGCCCAACTGCAATTCCCAGGTATCGAGCCGGCCGCCGTCTTCCGCCACCAATGCCAACCCACCGTACAGCCACCCGGCGTAGGGACGGTCATCCGGCAGCGGAGCGGCCGTCAAGGTGTTGCCAGGTGTAAAGATGCTTTGGCCCAACACGTAACCGGTGCGCAGCGCGGCGGATTCCCGCACGCCGGGCAGATAAACGGCGGCGCTACGCAACCACTGGGGGACATCATCTTTCGCGGTGAGATAGGTCAGTTCGACGCCGTTGGTGTAGTGCTCGTCGGTGCCGGTGAATTTGTCGTTCTCCACGAGAAAGCCCAAAGTGCCTTGATCGCGGTATTGCTGGGCGTTGACGGTCGCCGTGAACAGGATGAAAAACCCGGCGATAAAGGTGAATCTAACCATAAGATACGCTCCGAATCGGTTGTCGGATCTGTTTCTAGTCAGTCGAATGCTGGATTTTACCCGTTTTACGGCATATCTCGACCTGAAACCGCAACGGGTCAAGTCGTGAGAGGTGCTCGCCGTGGCATGGGGCGGTATTTTCGCGCCGCTTCAGCAGGCCGGGGGCGGTTTGCGTTGCCAACCCAACAGGACCCCGACCAGGAAGGCCAGTATCGCGCCAGCAACGGGCGTGCCCCCCGTTGGCCAGAGCGCGCCGCCGGTCTGTGAGACGACGGTATGGGGTGCGGTGGCGGCGGCGACCTTTTCCTGGCTCGGCATCCCTTGCTGGATGCGCTCTCGTTCGGTGACGCGGACAGCGTTCTCGGTCGGCTCGATTTTGGAGCCGTAAGTCTGCGCGTAAACCTGGGTAAATTCGGCGCCCAAGAACAAAATCTGGGTCGAATAGTAAATCCAGATCAGCAACGCCACCAGAGAGCCGGCCGCGCCGTAGGTCGATTCGGTGGCGGCCTGACCCAGGTACCAGCCGATCAGGAAGCGGCCGAGGGAGAACAGGGCGGCGGTCGCCGCCGCGCCGATCCAGACATCGCGCCAGCGCACCTTGGCGTCGGGCAGAATCTTGAA
>DPWB01000269.1 GCA_003527885.1 Candidatus Competibacteraceae bacterium | reverse complement strand
TGGGCTCGGAGATGTGTATAAGAGACAGCAACAGAGGAGCCATGGTGTCCCCCACCCCGCCCGTCAGCGAAAGCCTCGAAGGCCTGGGCCTCGGCAAGAAAATCGGCGTCCTCACCAGCGGTGGCGACGCCCAGGGCATGAACGCCGCCGTTCGCGCGGTCGTCCGTGCCGGAATGCACCAGGGCGCCGTTGTATACGCCATTTACGAAGGCTATCAGGGCATGGTGGATGGCGGCGAGCGCATCCGCTCCCTGTCGTGGGACGATGTCGGCAGTATTCTGCACCGGGGCGGCACCGTTATCGGCACCGCGCGCTGCCCGGCGTTTCGCGAGCGGGAAGGCCGCCTGGCGGCCGCCCGCAACCTGCTGCGGCACGGCATCGACCGGCTGGTGGTGATCGGCGGCGATGGCAGCCTGACCGGCGCCGATCTCTTCCGCCGTGAATGGCCGGAGCTGGTGGCGGAACTGGTCCGCAACGGCGAAATCGATTCCGCAACCGCTGAACAGCATCCGGCCTTGATGATCGCTGGCCTGGTCGGCTCCATTGATAACGACATGGTGGGCACTGATATGACTATCGGTGCCGATTCTGCGTTGTATCGGATCATCGAAGCCATCGACGCCATCACCAGCACGGCGGCCAGCCATCAACGCAGTTTCGTAGTGGAAGTGATGGGCCGCCACTGCGGCTATCTTGCCCTGATGAGTGCCATCGCTGGCGGTACCGATTACGTGTTGATTCCAGAGAACCCGCCGCCAGAGGATTGGGAGGCGCAAATGTGTGAGTTGCTGCGCCACGGCCGCACGTCAGGCCGCCGCGACAGTATCGTGGTGGTTGCCGAGGGCGCCTGTGATCGCCAGGGCAAACCGATCAGTGCGGATCATGTACGCCAGGTGCTGGAAGAGCGGCTGGGGGAAGATACCCGCGTCACCATCCTGGGCCATGTCCAGCGTGGTGGCACGCCCAGTGCCTTCGACCGCTGGATGAGCACCTTGCTGGGTTATGCTGCGGTTCAGGAAATGCTGGCAGCCACGCCCGAAACTGAGCCGCAGATGATCGGTATCCGTTATAACCGCATCGACCGGGCACCATTGATGCAATGCGTTAAACAAACCCACAGCGTCGCCCAGAAGATCGCCGCCAAGGAGTACGCCGACGCGATGGCGCTACGCGGCAGCAGCTTCACCGAAATGTTTAAGATGTTCAAGTTGATGGCGGAAGCCATGCCCAGCGTGGCCCTACCGGCTCAACCACGGCGCTTGGCGATCCTGCACGCCGGGGGATTAGCGCCCGGGATGAATCCTGCCGTGCGCGCCGCCGTGCGTCTTGGTCTGGATCGCGGTCATGTCATGCTCGGTATTCGCGGCGGGTTTCAGGGTTTGATTGACGGGCGCATTGAGGAATTGCGTTGGGGCGATGTTGAAGGTTGGTCGGCCCTCGGCGGCGCCGAGCTGGGCACCAATCGGCAAATTCCAACGCTTGAGCAGTTCTACTCGGTGGGTCGGTCACTGGAGACCCAACGCATCGACGCCCTGCTGATTATCGGCGGCTGGGCGGCTTATAAAGCTATTTATGAATTGTACCGGGAGCGAGAGCGGTATCCGGCCTTTAAGATTCCGATGATCTGTCTGCCGGCCAGTATCGACAATAATTTGCCTGGTTCAGAGCTGAGCATTGGTGCTGATACCGCTCTCAACGTCATTGTGGAGGCGCTCGACCGAATTAAGCAGTCGGCTACGGCGGCGCGGCGCTGCTTTGTGGTGGAAACCATGGGTCGTTTCTGCGGTTATCTGGCGCTGATGAGCGGTTTGGCGGGCGGCGCCGAGCGCGTTTATCTACACGAAGAAGGGATTACACTCAAAGGCTTGCAGGCCGATGTCGAAAGTATGGTCGAGAGCTTTCGCGGCGGACGAAAGCTCTATTTAGCTATCCGTAGCGAGCGCGCCAACCCGCGTTATACCGTGGATTTCCTGAGCCGGCTGTTCGAGGAGGAAAGCCACGGTTGCTTCGATGTGCGCCAGGCGGTGCTAGGGCACATCCAGCAGGGCGGCAATCCGTCTCCTTTTGATCGCATTCTGGCAAGCCGGCTGGCTGCACGTTGCATTGATTATCTGTCCCAAGCCTTGGAAGCAAAATCGACCGAAAGCGCGTTTATGGGTTTATCCGAGGGCAAGGTCACGATTTTCCCGCTCAAACAGATGCCGGATATGGTGGACTGGACTTACCGTCGCCCCAAGGAGCAATGGTGGCTGGCGCTGCGGCCATTGGTGCAAGCGCTGGCAGAATCGACCGCCTCGCCGGAGCAAGAGGTTTAGGATTCACAGCCAACAGCGTGAACGCCTAGCGCCGTCCTTCGCCACCGGCCCGTCGCAGAATGACATCCAGCGCGCGGGTCGGGAGCAGCCGTCGGAGCACGCCAAACAGATAGGTCGGCACAGTCACCGGATAGCGGGTGCGGGGCCGGGGGCTTTCCAGCGCGTGAATCACCCGCTTCAGCACCGCTTCCGGCGGCAGGGTAAATGGCGCCGCCGGCCCTACCTTAGTCAGCCGTGCCTCCATGGCAACGTACTTGTCCCGATGCGAGCTGGTTTCCGCGCGGATATGCCGCTGATAGGCCCGATACGCGTTATCGCGAAACCGGCTCAGAATCGGCCCCGGCTCGATCAGGCAAACGGCAATGCCGCTGCCGCACAGTTCCAACCGCAGGGTATCGGCCAAACCTTCCAAGGCAAACTTACTGGCGACATAAGCGCCACGATACGGGAACGCGACCAACCCCAACACCGAACTGATATAAACAATCCGCCCGGCCCCGTGTTGGCGCATGACGGGAAGAAGCAAATTGGTCAATTCCTGCGTACCGAACAGATTGGTTTCGAATTGCTCCCGCAGCGCCTCCCGACTCAAATCCTCCACCGCACCGGGCTGACCATAGGCTCCATTATTCAGCAACGCCTCCAGACGTCCGCCGGTACGGGCCAGCACCTCAGCGACGGCTGCCTGGATCGAGGCGGAATCGGCCAGATCCAACCGCAAGCTTTCCAAACCGGCCGCTTGGAGGCGTGCCACATCAGCCGCACGCCGCGCCGTTGCGAACACCCGCCAACCCCGGCCTTGCAAACCATAAGCAACACACTCGCCGATACCCGTCGAACACCCGGTAATCAAAATACTTTTCTTATCCATTTCGCAGTGCAATAAAACTGTCATATTATACACATCTCCGAGCCCACGAGTCCGTACTAGATCTCGTATGCCGTCTTCTGCTTGAAAAAAAAACATATCATTT
>DPWB01000222.1 GCA_003527885.1 Candidatus Competibacteraceae bacterium | reverse complement strand
AATTAGTGTGAACACGCCCTAGAGTGATGAGCTACAGCAAAGATTTACGACAAGCGGTTTTGCGGTATCTGGAGAGGGGTGGAAGTAAAACGGCGGCGGCGCGGGTGTTTGGAGTAAGCCGGGCGACGATTTACAGTGGGTTGCGACGGGACGCGCCGTTGGTGGCCCGCCGACCCGGACCCTCGCGTGGACAGGGATGGAAATTGGACCGGGGCGCGTTGGAGCGGTTGTGCGCGGCGCGGGGGGATTGGACGTTGAAGGAATACGCGGCGGCGCTGGGGGTGTCGCACAATGCGGTCTGGCACGCCTTGCGGACCCTGCGGATCAGCCGCAAAAAAAACGCTGGGCTACCGGGAACGTGACCCGGCTCGCCGGAAAGTGTTTCTGCGTTTGCGGGAGCGGTATCGTCGCCGGGGTCAGGTGCTGGTGTATGTCGATGAAAGTGGTTTTGCCAGGGAGGCGATCCGCCGCTACGGCCGTGCGCGGGTGGGTGAAAAGGTTCACGGGTGGTGCGCGGGCCAGCGGCGGCCACGGACCTCGTTACTGGCGGCGCGTCTAGAGGGCCAAGGCTTCGACTTTCCCTTCCTTTTTGAGGGGGCCTGCACCAGTGCCGTTTTCAATCAATGGCTACAACAGCAGTTGGTCCCGGCCTTGTCCGCGCACCATGTCGTTATCCTGGACAATGCCGCGTTCCACAAATCCGCGACGACCCGAAGGCTGATCGAACAAACCGGCGCGCGCTTACTCTTTCTCCCGCCCTATTCGCCCGACTTAAACCCCATCGAACACGATTTCGCCAACCTCAAAAAACGCCGTGAATACCACCCCGACCAGCCCCTCGATCACATCGTTAAAATGTATTGCTATCTTTGTGAATGACTATAAACCGGCAGGTCGTGACCGATTTCATCACTCCTGAGTGACCGATGGCACTGCGCTGGAGGGTGAGTATGCTCTACAGTATCGACCGACAAATCACCAGCTTTAAATCAGTCGGGGGGCCATGCGGATGAACCTTTACCTCCATCGCAAACAGATCGGGTCTTTGGGGTGCGCCATGATGCTGGCCGTTTCAGCCCACTGGATCCCAGATCCCCAAACGCCTTTACCGCACCCGGTAGCCCGAGCGTCCGGTACGGCGGACGGCTTTGCGCCCGCGGAAGAACCGGCGTTGACCGACGGGAATTGGTCGCAACCGCCGGTGAGACACCGCGCTTTGATTTGATCGGCCAACGCGTGGAGGCGTGACCATGGATGAGACTCCGGGTGTGACTTTCGTCACTGGGCCGCCTAAAACTCGCCCGCAACGTTTCATCGCGCCACTGCGGCGGAATTGGCTTTCGGCCGAAACGCTATAACCGTCCGGCTTGATTGCCTGAAAGGCTTAAATGGAGGCCTCTGGCTGGTCGTGCTGGACGATTACACCCATCTCTCGAGGCCGGCCTCCGTAGGGGAGGAGATGAGAAAAGCTGTGAATTTCGGAATCATCTGGCGCCGTGTCCGCGGGATTGCTTCGGTGAGGCAGTAGCGTTTCCGGGTCCGAGCGCCGTTCGCCCGGCGCGTCGCCTGCTGAGACGGGACTCGCCCCGACCGCTGGAACAAACCCATCGACGGTGGGTTAACTTTTCAAGATTTTTTTGGCAAACGATCCGACACCCCTGAATCGAGGTAACGGCCATGGTGAAAGCGCTGCGCGTGGGAGTGGTTTTTTTGATGCTGGTCAGCCCGCAGGTCGAGGCGGCGCAAGACAGTCCCCCCGATGTGCAGGACGAGCAAAGCCCGCCCGCTCTGGACTCCGCTTCCCTCCCTTCTCTCACGCCGGAATTGATCGACGCGGCCGCCGGCAGGGGCGTGGACGCCCACAAGCTCATCGCGACCCTGCTGGCGGCGGAACTGACCAGGACCGCCCTCGAAAATCAGGCGGCCTCGAACCCCGAACCTCCTGCAAAAACGGCATCCGCTCCCGAAATTTATCAAAAGCTGTTCTCAACGATTTACTACAATTTGACGCGCGCTTCCGACAAGCCGTAACCGCCCGCCGGCGGGCGCGGACGCTCGGCCAAGTCTCAAGGCTCCCTGTTCGCCCCGGCCCCGCGCAAAGCTCGAAACGGAAGCGCGGCTGGAGAAACTCGATGCGCATCTTCGTGACTGGAGCAACCGGCGTGATCGGTCGCCGGGCGGTTCCGCTGCTGGTCGCGGCGGGGCATCGCGTGACCGCCGTGGCGCGGTCCGCGGAAAAGAGCGCTGCTTTGCGACGGGCGGGCGCGGACGCCCTTGCCGTGGATTTGTTGGATCCGCCGGCGCTGCGGACGGCGGTGGTCGGGCACGAGGCGCTCGTCAATCTGGCGACCCACATCCCGGCCTCCACTTGGCGGATGTTCCTTCCCGGCGCCTGGCGTGAAAACGACCGCCTCCGCCGGACCGCTTCGGCGTATTTGGTCGATGCCGCCCTCGCGGCGGGCGTCGGGCGCTTTATCCAGGAGTCGTTTGCCCTCACCTATCCCGACTGCGGGGACCGCTGGATCGACGAACGCGCGCCGATCCAACCGACCCGTTATAACCGTACCGTAGCCAATGCCGAGGCGTCGGCGCGGCGGTTCGCCGAAGGCGGTGGCGCGGGGATCATCCTGCGGTTCGCCGGTTTTTACGGTCCCGACTCTTTCCAATCTCGCGATATGATCAAGCTGGCGCGCAAGGGCTGGTCGCCGTTACTCGGTTCCTCCGAGGCGTTCTTTTCCTCGATCACCCACGACGATGCCGCGCGC
The DNA here is from genome assembly GCA_003527885.1 of Candidatus Competibacteraceae bacterium. Taxonomy (GTDB): domain Bacteria; phylum Pseudomonadota; class Gammaproteobacteria; order Competibacterales; family Competibacteraceae; genus Competibacter_A. The sequence goes on along the minus strand of DPWB01000222.1, from coordinate 333 downwards.
GCGGTAGTCGCGGCGCTCGACGTGCCGGCGGGCGCCTACAACGTCACCGACGACGAACCGCTGCGCCGGCGCGAATACGCCAGCGCGCTCGCCGCCGCCTTGGGAGTTCCGCCGCTCCGATCCCTGCCGGCTTGGGTGGCGCGCCTTGGCGGTTCGTTGAACGAGCTCCTGTCGCGCTCGCAACGGATATCCAACCGCGCCCTGCGCGATGCGAGCGGGTGGGAGCCTACGTATCCGAGCGCCCGCGAAGGCTGGCGGGAGATCGTGCGCGCCACGCGAGACCAACGCCTCGGCCGGATTTCTCAACTGAACTAGGGCGTGTTCACACTAATT
>DPWB01000343.1 GCA_003527885.1 Candidatus Competibacteraceae bacterium | reverse complement strand
TATTGCTTTAGTCTTTATTGTTTTTTCAAGCAGAAGACGGCAGACGAGATCTAGTACGGTCTCGTGGGCTCGGAGATGTGTATAAGAGACAGGAAATTGTCATGCCGCGCAACGGCGGCCCGCGGCTGGCCATCGTCAACGCCAACGTCCCGCACATGATCGAGCGCATCTCCAAGGCGATCTCCGGGGCCGGCATCAACATCATGGATATGCTCAACAAATCGCGCGGCGACATCGCCTGCACCTTGGTGGACACCGCCGCTTCGGTGTCGGCGGAAACGGTGGCGCAGATCTCCGATATCGAGGGCGTGCTGGGCGTGCGAGTGCTCTAGGCGCTCGCGGCGATCCCGCCCGGCGATAAGGCCGGGCGGATCGGCTCAATCCGCTTTCTCGCGAGCGATGTCGAGGTAGGCCAGCCAATAGCGCGACAGTTCGCTCATGCACTCCACGCGGGTCATCAGCGCCGCCAGTTCGGCCTTGTAACGCTCGGCCTCGGGCAGCAGCGCGGCCAGCTCGACGTCCAGTTCGTTCAGTTGCTTGCTGCGGTTGGAGGCCGCGATGGCGACCTGGGTGGTCGAGAGGCGGACGCGGATGTAGAGCAGATCGCCGGGCAGCGTGGTATGCCGCTTGTAGTGAAGATCGTAAGCTTCCGGGGCCACGTCTTTTTTGCCGAGCAAATACGCTTCCAACCCCTCCACCCGCGCCTGCATCATGTTGAGGTGGGTCTGCGTGGAGGTGCGATGCGCCATGGGTTCCAGGATCGCGATTTTCTCCTCCAACCAGCGCCGCCGTTCCTGCACCCGCGAGCGCAGCCGGTCGATCTCGCAATCCGCTTCCACCAGTTGCTGGCTCAGCGCCAGAATTTCCGCGTCGATCTGGTCCAAGAACTCGCGCAGTTGCTCGGAAAGCAGCCGCTCCAGGGTCAGCGTGACAAACCGCTCCCAGACCGAGTCGGACCGGGCGCGCAGCCCTCCGACCAGCTGGCGGATGCCGCCGATCCGTTCGATGCCCTCCCGCACGCTGCGGTCGTGCTCGGCGCGGTCGGTATCGCTCCAAACCTGCGCGAGTTGTTCTTCTTCCCTGAGCACATACGACATGCTGGCGGCGGTGCTGTCGTCGGTCTCTGGAGTGAGAGGCTCCATGCGGTGGGTCTCCAATCGACAAGAATCAAGGGTTCAGATCGAGAGCGCCGCGAAAGCGCGGCGCCGTGGGCGGTTCAATCCTGGTAGGTCCAACCGTCGGGATATTCGTGGTTCAATTCGTGGACATCGTACACGCATAAGTCCTGGTCGGGAAAAGTGGGAAACAGCCTTTTGGCCTGCATTTCAGCTTGCTGCTCGTGCTCGGCTCGAATCAGAGCGACATTGAGCACCTTATCGGAACCGGGATCTTCCACAATAACAAGATAGGTTTTCATGGCTACTCCTTCGGTTTTCTCAGGCTACCTAGCCTGGCAGGAGATCAAGTCCGTTCCGTTATAGACAGTTTATTCCGTTATAGATTGGATGGTCTATCAGGCAGGGCACGGCACGGGCTCAATAGTGGCGATGGATCCGAAACCGCTGGTCCGCCTCGCGGATGATATCGCCGAGATGGTGATGAAACTGGCCGGTCCGACGTTCGGCAAAATACTGGCGCAGCGTCTCGTGAACCACGGTGAAGGCGATTTGATCCCAGGGAATCTCGGTCTCGGCGCAAAGCCGCACCTCCAGACTTTCTTCTCCCGGACGGGCGTAACCGTCCTTGAGCCGGCCTTGAAACATCAAATAGACCTGACTGACATGCAGGAGGGAGTACACGCCGTACAGGCGGAGGTTTTCACTTTCGGCATGGGCTTCCTCCAGCGCCTCGCGCGCCGCCGCCGCCAGCGCCGATTCACCGTTTTCCATGAAGCCGGCCGGCAAGGTCCACAGGCCATAACGCGGTTCGATGGCCCGCCGGCACAACAGCACCCGATCCTGCCATTCCAGGATGCAACCCGCCACGACTTTAGGGTTCAGATAATGGATGGTCTCGCAGGCATCGCAGACATGGCGGGGCAGGTTATCGCCCGCCGGAACACGCAAGGTCACCGAGGCGCCGCATTGGCTGCAAAATTTCATGGAACGATATTCCGCCCAAAACTGATTTTTTTGAAAGACAGCCCCTATTAGACCACGCTTGGTCGGGCGGTGTCGTAAAGGGCTGGCCGTTTTGCTCCGCGCGTTCAACACGGGTCGCGGCAAATGGCCCAGGTTTACACGATTCGAGGTCACGCCGGCTTAGGAGCTGGGAGGCGGGTTCCGCCGCTCACCGGTATTTGAGACCGTATTTTTGGTAAATCTGGCGCAGCTCGTCCTTGATCGCGCGGAGTTCGCGGGCGCGGCTGGCCGAGGTGCCGACGGTCGAAGAAGACAGTCGCCGGATATCGCTGTTGAGGTTGTCGATCCGGGCGCGATCCTCGTAGCCGATGTAAGTCGGCTCTTTTGTTTTACCGCCCTTCCTTCCGGCCGCCGGGCGGTCGAGCTCGCCGACCGGCACCCCCCGGTTTAGCGCGCGCAGCTCGCGCAATTCTCGCGTGGCCCGCTGCAAGTCACGGACGTTATCGACCTTGCCGGTCGGGGTAGGCTGCGATGGCACATCCAGGGTTTGCGAGGACGGGGCGTCGGCGGGCGGAGCCGTGTTGCTGTAGTGAACCCGGCCTTCGCCGTCGGTCCATTTATAAACCTGGGCCTGGGCCGCTAAACTCAGCGCCCACAAAACCGCGAGACAGCCCCGCAATAGCACCGCCAGCGCTACGGCTGAAATCCGGGATGACCCTCGGCAGCGGAAAACGGGTCGCTCAAGCTTTCTGGGGCGGCCAGCCCCGTTTTCGAAAGTCGGGGCAGTACCGCTTGCAGTCAGTTTCAACATGCGATGGCCACTCTCATTTGCGCCGCGCGCCGCCCGGACAGCCGGCCGGAAAACCTTAACTCACCGGACCGGCTCGCCCGGCAACAGTTAACGGGATATCGACATCGTGCATTCGCCAACGACAGGCTAATATTAAACTCATGCGTGACAGCCGAATTCAGCCGGGAAAGAAAAAGCCGGCGACTCCTTCAGCCAGCCGGAGGCGCGCCGCGAGCGTTTTCGGAATAACTCCGCCGGAACAAACCGCCCACGAGGCCCGCTCGGCGACCGGCCCTACCAAAGACCCACGGACATGCCGATACCCAGCACGCGTTCTGCCTGCCCTTCGCCCGCGTTCTCCCGCCTAGTGCTCCGCGGCCAAACGGTAGTCCTTCTCACATTGACGGTGATTTTGTTCATGTTGCCCTTCACGATTCGAGCGGCTCCAGCCGACACCCCCACGGCGCCCGCGCCTGCCGCCGCCGACCCGACCGAAGAACGTAAAACCATCCTGCTGGACGATTTCAAGGACTTGAACGGCTGGAGCGCCGTCACCTCCTCCGGCGCCCGGCTCGAAATCGCCCAGGATATCGGCCGCAACGGCGGCCGGGCCATGCGCCTGGATTTCGAAGCCTCGGACGGCGCCAGCTGGATCATCGCCCGCAAGACCTTCAAGCGGCGCTTGCCCGACAATTACGTTTTCCACGCCTTCATACGGGGCGAAACGCCACCCGTGGATTTTGAATTCAAGCTGGTGGACCCGCAACAAAACGTCTGGTGGTACAAGCAACGCGAACAGACCTTTGCCGGCGACTGGCAACCCCTGACCGTCAAGAAGCGCCACCTCAATCTGGCGTGGGGTCCGGGCGGCGCCCTGGAAGAAGCGACGGCCATCGAGTTGGCTATCGTGCCGAACGCGCTCGGTAAAAAAGGTTCGGTGTGGATCGACTCGCTGTCCCTGGAAGAACGCGAACCCGCGCGAGCTTACATTAAAAACCCCAAGATCAGCGCCTCGACGACCGCCGAGGGTCACCCGGCGCAGGGCATTCTGGAACCCGACCAGATCACCGACGGTTGGCGCAGCGGCGCGCTGGCCGAAGATCAATGGTTGCAGTTGGATTTTCTGACCTCACGCGAATACGGCGGTCTGGTCATCGACTGGCACCCGGAGGATTACGCGCTCGACTATCAGGTCCAAGCCTCCGACGACGGCGATAGCTGGTGGCCCATCTACACCGTGCGCGACGGCAACGGACGGCGGGATTACCTGTATCTGCCCGACGCCGAATCGCGCTATCTGCGGCTGAACCTGCAACGCAGCAGCCGGGGCCGCGGCTACGGCGTCCAACGCATCCAGGTGCAATCCTACGAATTTTCCACCTCGCTCAACAATTTCTTTGAAGCCGTGGCCCGCGACACCCGGCGCGGCCTTTATCCCCGCTATTTTCAAGGCGAGCAGTCCTACTGGACGGTGCTCGGCGTCAGCGGCGACAGCAAGGAAGCGCTGATGAGCCAGGACGGCGCGTTGGAGGTCGACAAAGGCGGCTTCAGCATCGAGCCGTTCGTGTTGGCCGACGGCCGGCTGCTCACCTGGGCCGACGTGAACGCCGTGCAGGAACTGAGCGGCGGCTACCTCCCCATCCCCACCGTGCGCTGGGAACACGACCAGATCGGCCTCACCATCACGGCATTCGCCAACGGCAAGCCCGGCCAGTCGGACTTGCACGCCCGTTATCGGATCGAGAACCGCAGCGATCGAAACCGCCATCTGAGCCTGTTCCTGACCGTGCGGCCGTTCCAGGTCAACCCCCCCTGGCAATCGCTGAACATGACCGGCGGCATCTCACCGATCCGGCGGCTGGAATATGCCGACCGCGCGGTTTGGGTCAACGACCGCGCCAAGGCGGTGCTGGTCTTGACGGCCCCTGACCGGTTCGGCGCCGCCGCCTTCGACCAAGGCTCGCTCGCCGATTTTCTGCTGGCGGATCGCTTGCCCGAGCGGACCGCAACCGAAGACCCGTTCGGCTATGCCTCCGGGGTGCTGGAATACGGCTGGAACATCGAACCGGGCGCGGCGCGCGAGGTGTTTTTGCGCGTCCCCTTTCACGGCGTTCAAACCGGCGGCGCGCTACCGCCTACCGACGCCGATGCCGCCGCCCTGGAAACCCAATTGCTGGAACAGGCCCGAAGCGATTGGGAAGCGCGCCTGGATCGGGTCAAGCTGGAACTGCCGCCCGCCGCCCAAAAACTGGCCGATGCCATCAAAAGCAATCTGGCCTATATCCTGATCAACCGCAACGGCCCGGCGATCCAACCCGGTTCGCGGACCTACGCCCGTTCCTGGATCCGCGACGGCGCGTTGACCTCGGCGGCGCTGCTGGGCATGGGCTACACCGACGAAGTCCGGCAATTTCTGCTGTGGTTCACGCCCTACCAACAGCCCGACGGCAAAGTGCCCTGCTGCGTGGACCAGCGCGGCGCCGATCCGGTCCCCGAGCACGACAGCCACGGCCAGTTGATCTACGCGATCATGGAGTATTACCGCTACACCCGCGATGTCGGCTTCCTGCGCGAAATGTGGCCTTTCGTGGTCAAGGCGGTCGGCTACATCGATTCCTTGCGCCAGCAGCGGTTGACGGATCAGTACCGCACCGACCCGGCGAGCGTCCCTTATTGGGGGTTGGTGCCGGAGTCCATCAGCCACGAAGGCTACTCCAGCCACCCGCGCCATTCCTATTGGGACAACTTTTTCATCCTGCGTGGCCTGAAGGACGCCGCCGCCATGGCGGTCATCCTGGGCGAGGACGAGCCGGCGCAACGCTTCGCGGCGCTGCGCGACGCCTTCCGCAAGGATTTGTACGCCTCGATCCGCGCCACCCTGAAAAACCACCAGATCGATTTCATTCCCGGCGCGGTCGAACTGGGCGACTTCGATCCCACCTCGACCACCGTCGCGGTCGATCCGGGCGGCGAGCTGGGCCGCTTGCCGCAGCCGGCGCTGGACCGAACCTTCGAACGCTATTTCGACCTGTTCCGCCGCCGGCGCGACGGCGCGGACGACTGGCAGGCCTATACCCCCTACGAACTGCGCACTGTCGGCACCTTGGTCCGGTTGGGGTTCCGCGACAAGGCGCAGGAAGCGCTGGCATTCTTCCTGGAGGGCCAGCGGCCGGCGGCCTGGAACCATTGGGCGGAAGTGGTCTGGCACGATCCCAAGGCGCCGCGCTTCATCGGCGACATGCCGCACACCTGGGTCGGTTCCGATTTTATCCGGGCGGCGCGCAGCTTGTTCGTTTACGAGCGCGAAGCCGATCAAGCTCTGGTGATCGGGGCCGGCATCCCCGCCGCCTGGGCGATCAGCCCGGAAGGGGTCACGGTCAAACGGATGCCCACCTGGCACGGCACCCTCAATTATCGGATGGCGATGGCTGGCCCCGACCGCTTGCGGGTGCAACTGTCGGGCGATATCACCGTGCCGCCGGGCCGCATCATCCTGTCTTCGCCGCTCGACCGACCCCTGCACGGCGTGAAAGTCAACAACCGCACGGTGGAGACCTTCACCGAAACGACCGCGACCGTGGATCAATTTCCAGCCGAAGTCGAGTTGTACTACGGCGCGAAGGCGACGGCCGCTCCCTGACCGGGCCGGGCGCACGGAGGCGCACGGCCCCGAAACTGCGCTAGCAATTCCCTTCGCGCCGGGCGCACCCTTTGTTCAGCAGCGAGCTAAAATTGCCGTCGAGCGTCGAACTGCCTTGCAGTTCGGTGGTTTGAAAGCCGTAGGAGGTCACGCCGATAATCCGGTTGCGCGCGGGATCGTCGGCGCCGGTCTGGCCGGTGGCGGCCGGCCCAAAATTGATGACCCAAGGCCCGCCGCTGGAGCCTTCGTTCATATCGGAACCGTAGGTGACGGTATTGTACTTTCTTTCTCTACGGTAACTTTGTGCGGTGACTTGGTGCATTCTTTCGCCGCTGTCAAAGGCGGACGGATAGCCGATGAGATGGGCGTGATTGGGGTAGAGACTGTTGGTCTGGTACCCCAAAAAACCGACGACTTCACCGATTCGCCGAGAAACGCCGCCCACCAGTTGATCGTCCATTTCGAGCAACGCGTAGTCCGCGCTGTTGGGCACGTTGCCTTTGCCGTTGTACCAGGGGTCCGTCACGAACGCCGCCGAGGCTTTCCAGGTGGAAAATGGCGCGACTCCGTCGCGATAGGCGGGCACGAACTCCAAATTGGCGAACCAGCCTTGCTCGCCGTTAGCGCCCGAATGCACGCAATGCCCGGCCGTCAGCACCAAGCGAGGGGCGACGACCGCGCCGGAACAGGCAAAATCCCCCTCGCCGGGAACCGTGAAAAACAACTGGCCGATAGCGGCGTAAGGGTATTCGCGGTCCGCCGCCACCGGCACTAGCGTCTGGCTGCTGAAATAAGCGCGCCCGACGCCCACATCGAGCGGGATCGCGGCAGTTTTAGCCCGTTGCTGGGTTGGCGCGACCGCATCCGGCCCCGTGTTATCGGAGCGGCTTTCATCGGGAAGGTACAAACGCTTTTCCAAAGGTTCCCGCTCGGGCGCGTCCAGCAGCGGAGGTTGGCCGGACCGGGATTCGCCCGCTGAAGGCAGCGGCTCGCTCCGGCCGCCGGGCGCTTCGTCCGGCATCGCTTGAGGGAGCGCATCGTCACCGGTGGGCAACGGCATGGGCCGCGCGTTGCGATAGCGCTCGGGCGTCCAATAACCGGGCCGGGAATTCAGATTCTTCACCGCCGGGACGGCCGGACGATCTTCGGAACCGGTTACTGGTCCTTGCCCGGAAGCGCCCCGCACGCCGTCGTCTCCGGCCACGGCCAGCGTGGCGACGAACGACAAGGCCATTCCCATCATCATCGGTCGTGCTTTCATAACGCTCCTTATAGCTTTCTTGTAAAAAACCATCTCGAAACAACCCGATCAGTCATCGCGGCTTGCGGGCGCCATCGCGCGCAAATCAACCGAGCGCCGAACGCGACTGCCGAACTAATACTAAACTTCATGATGCCCGCGACCAAGCCAAAGGAAAAGAGTTCATGTCCGCCGCTTTGTTCCCGCACGCTCGCCCTCCCGAGGGCCACTCGCTCAGCAATGGCCGTTATACGACCTTTCTGACCACGGCCGGCACCGGCTATTCCGCGTGGGGCGAGCTGGCGCTGACCCGTTGGAACGCCGATCCGACCGAGGATGGGGACGGCTTTTTCCTGTATCTGCGCGACCTGGACAGCGGGCTGTTCTGGTCGATGGGCCAGCCGTCTCTCAAAGCGCCGACAGCCTCGGGCAGCCGGCTCGGCGCGGGGCTGATCGAGCTGGCGCGCCGGGATGAGGGCATCGAAGCCCGCCTGGAGATTTGCGTTCCCGCGCAACACGATCTGGAATTGCGGCGGGTGACGCTACGCGATCTCAGCGGCCGACCCCGGCGCATCGAGTTGACCAGCTACGCCGAAATCGTCCTGAACGCGCCACCGGCCGACGCCGCCCATCCGGCCTTCTCCAAAATCTTCATTCAAACCGAGTGGGTGGCGGCGACGCGGGCGCTGCTGGCGCGGCGGCGGCCGCGCGCGCCCGACGAGCCCGCCTGCTGGCTGGTGCACGCGTTGGCCGGTCACGACTGCGCCAGCCCGGCCCCACAGTATGAAACCGACCGCGCCCGGTTCATCGGCCGGGGTTACACGCTGGCCGCGCCGCGCGCCCTGGCGGTCTCCGACCCGCTGTCGGGCACGGTCGGCAACGTGCTGGACCCGATTGCCAGCCTGCGCCACACCGTGCTGTTGGCGGCGGGCGGCGAGGCCCGACTGACCTTTCTGCTGGGCGCGGCAGCGGATCGGGAAGGCGCTCTAACGCTGGCGGCGCGCTATGCCGAGACGGCCGCGGTGGAGACCGCGTTTCAGGCGGTGACGGCCGATTCCCGCGCCCCCGCTCTCTCGTCAACCGACCGACCCCCATCAGAATCTCTGAGTGAGAGCGATTTGGGGGGCGGCCCGACCGCGGCGCTGCCGGACGCCGAAGCGCTGCAATTTTGGAATGGCTGCGGCGGCTTCAGCGCCGATGGTCGCGAATACGTCATCCGCATTCGGCCGGACGCCAACGGCCGGTTACGCTTGCCGCCGCAACCCTGGACCAACGTCATCGCCAATCCCCGTTTCGGCTTTCTCGCCAGCGAGACCGGCGCCGGCTACACCTGGAGCCAGAACAGCCGCGAAAACCGCCTGACGCCTTGGTACAACGACCCGGTGCTCGACCCGCACGGCGAGGCGCTGTATTTGCGCGACGAGGACAGCGGCGCGGTCTGGTCCTTGCAACCCGGACCGATTCCCCAGCCGGTGGCCTACGAGGTCCGTCACGGTTTCGGCTACAGCCGCTACCGGCAAGTCAGCCGCGAGCTGGAACAAGAGGTCTACCTGTTTGCGCCGCGCCAAGACCCGGTCAAGCTGACCCTGATCCGCTTGCGCAACCGCAGCGACCGACCGCGCGAACTGTCGCTCTTTGCCTATTACCGTCTGGTGTTGGGCGTGCTGCCGACCGATTACGCGGCCACGCTGACCATCGCTCAAGACCCGGTGACCGGCGCGCTGCTGGCCGAAAATCAAAACCGGGACTTTGCCGGTCGCATCGCCTTCGCCGCCTCAAGCCAAACCGATCTTCCCCTTCACGTCACCGGAGACCGCGCCTCGTTTCTGGGGCGACACGGCAATCCCGGCCGACCGGCGGCGCTCTGGCGCGCCGAGACGCTGGATGGTCGCGTGGGTGCGGACCTCGACCCGTGCTTCGCGCTGCAAGCGACCCTCCGCTTGGAGCCCGGCGCGACGCTCGAACACGTTGTTCTGCTGGGCGAAGCCGACCACCGGGAGCACGCCGGCGACCTGATCGACCGTTACCGCACGGCCGGCGCCGCGCTTGAGGCCCTGGCCGAGGTAAAAACCTTCTGGCGCGACTGGCTGGCCGGGGTGCAAATTCAGACGCCCGTCCCGGCGCTCGATCTGATGGCAAACGGCTGGCTGGCCTATCAAACCCTGGCCTGCCGGCTTTGGGGCCGGTCGGCGTTTTACCAGTCGGGCGGCGCGTTCGGTTTTCGCGATCAGTTGCAGGACGCCGCCGCGCTGCTCTATCACGACCCCGAACTGATCCGCCAGCAACTGTTGCTGAATGCGGCGCATCAATTCCGGGAGGGCGACGTGCTGCATTGGTGGCACCCTCCCAGCGATTGCGGCATCCGCACCCGCTTCAGCGACGATCTTCTGTGGCTGCCGTGGCTGGCCTCCTTCTACGCCCGCGCCACCGGCGATTGGAGCCTGTTCGGCGAGCCGGCGCGCTTTCTGACGGCGCGGTTGCTCGAACCCGGCGAGGACGAAGCGTTTCTGCGGCCGGAAGATTCCGGTGAAACCGCCGATCTGTACCAACACTGCTGCCGGGCTTTGGACCGTTCGTTGACCCAAGGCGCTCACGGCCTGCCGTTGATGGGAACGGGCGACTGGAACGACGGGATGAATCGGGTCGGTCGCGAGGGCCGGGGCGAAAGCGTTTGGATGGGATTTTTTCTGTACGCGATCCTCGGCGATTTCATTCCGGTGTGCGGCCAGCACGGCGATTTCAACCGGGCGCGACGCTATGCGGCGTTCCGCACGCACTTGGCCACCGCGCTCAACGAGCACGCCTGGGATGGCGCATGGTACCGGCGGGCATGGTACGACGACGGGGCGGTGTTGGGTTCCGCCGCCAGCGACGAATGCCGGATCGACGCGCTGGCGCAAGCCTGGGCGGTGCTATCCAAGGCCGCGCCCTGGGAGCGCGCCGAGTCGGCGCTGGATGCGGTCGAGCGGCACCTGATTTCAGAGCAGGACGGTTTGATCCGATTGCTCGCGCCGCCGTTCGAGAACACGCCGCACGATCCCGGTTATATCAAGGGCTACGTGGCCGGCGTGCGCGAGAACGGCGGCCAGTACACCCATGCGGCCTTGTGGGTGGTGCGGGCGCTGGCCGAACTGGGCCGGCGCGATCAGGCGGTGCGGCTGCTGGAAATGCTGAGCCCGATCAGCCGCGCCCGCACGCCCGAACAGGTCGCCAACTATCGGGTCGAGCCGTTCGTGGTCGCCGCCGACATCTACGGCGTGGCCCCGCACGTCGGGCGCGGCGGTTGGACCTGGTATACCGGCTCGGCGGGCTGGATGCTGCGGGTGATGCTGGAATCCATTCTGGGCCTGGAGTTGAACGAGGGCCGGACGTTGCGGTTGCGGCCCTGCATTCCCGATGATTGGCCGGGGTTTCACCTGCATTACCGGTTGCCGGACGGTGAGGCCATTTACGAGATCGAGGTCCGCAACCCCGAGCGGAACGCGAAACGGGTGGCGGCGGTACAAATCGACGGGCGAGAGGGCCTCATCGAATACGGAGCGGCCTGCATCCCCATCGTTCAGGATGGCGCCAGTCACGGGGTGGTGGTAACGCTGGCCGGCGCACTTGCCCCGCCCCGATAGGGCCAAACGAGTAACGCCTTAGCCATCGAACCGGTCAGCCGATGTGGGTCTCAAATCAGAAACAAAAGCATCAGAACAACGTTTAGTTATATGGTTTCAAAAACGACTCCATTTACTCGTTTCCGTTTCATTCTGAAACCTTTAGCTAGCACTAGCTCTAACTTAAGTTATATTGAAAGCGCTTCACGGCGGGCTTATAAAGATCGGGGTAGGTAATATGTGGGATATAGCCGATCATGGCATCGAGTTTGCTAAATTGTTTGCAGGTGGTCGGCTTCGCTACGGCAGCGATGAGTGCAATGGCTTGGCCTGTTGTGGAAATCAGAATGGCGCGCTAGCGGTATTCTGATTCAAAAGAGCTAAGCTTAATTTGTCGGGAGATCAGCCGACGCCCGAACCGTCACCGAGGACGCGATCTCGGTCACCAGCACGTTCGTTCTTCTCCAATAACACTATTTGAAGAACGACCAAGCGCTCACACTGTAAGGGGCAAGGAATGAATGCTCATTTCCAGGGGAGAACCGCCTCGGCGCAAACGACGCGAAGCTATCGACCGATGGCGCGCGCGCATCTCTTGCGATGGGCTTGGGTTTTACTGCTGTGCGTTCTGCTGGGCCCATTCCGCGCGGTGCTCGCTGGAGATGCGGGGGAAATCGTCAGCGTGCTGGGCAGTGTCGAAGTGCTGCGGGAAGGCCGCTGGCAACCGATCCAAAGCGGCGAAATACTAGCGGTCGGCGCTGTGCTCAAGACGGCCGACGGCAGCCGGGTCGCCCTGCAACTGGCCAACGGCTCCCAGATTAAGCTCAACGCCAACTGTGAGCTGGAACTCAAGAAGATCGCGCCACGGGAAGGCGTGGCCCAGGCCGCAAACACCCCCATGCAGAACATCTTGCGCGTGTTCAAAGGTGAAATTTGGGTTCGCAGCAACGGGGTGCCGCTGGAGATTCAATCCATGCCCGTGGTCGCCACCATCCGGGGCACGGAATTCAATCTCGCGGTCGGCCCCGATCAGGTGGCGCGGCTGGCCGTGCTCGACGGCGTGGTCGAATTCCACAATCCCCAGGGCAGCGTCATGGTCGCCGCCAACGAGCAGGCGACGGCGAAGGCCGGGGAAGCGCCGCGCAAAACCGTGTTGCTCGATCCGCTCGATGCGGTGCAATGGTCGCTTTACTACCCCGATCTCGCCAAAGATCGTGCGCGCCGCGAGCAAACCAGCCGCGTCGACCCGCGATCATCCCGCCATTGGACTGAGGCCGCGCGCGGTCATTTGCTGCGAGGTCAAGTCCCCGAAGCCCGCCG
>DPWB01000270.1 GCA_003527885.1 Candidatus Competibacteraceae bacterium | reverse complement strand
TTCGGCTTCTTCGGCGTCGTGGTGTAGACGCGGGTGCACACGCCGCGCTTCTGCGGGCAGCTTTCGAGCGCCGGCACGTTGCTTTTGGCTTGTTTGCTGGCGCGCGGCTTGCGCACCAACTGATTGATTGTGGCCATCGCCCCCTACTCCAATCGAGCTGAAAATTCGGTGTACCCGGCAGCGGGCCTGCGCTAGTCAAAATATCCGGGCTTGCAAAGAGGCGGAACTATAAGCAGGCGACCCAAGCATGTCAAGTTCGATCATTTGCCGGGAAACAGTGTAACTCAACGCTCTTTCTCACTAATATTGTGAGTCTGGGGATTCGGCTAGCGGCCGCCGCCCAGCCTCGGCTCCACCCACAGCCGATCCCGCAGCCCGGACGAACGCCGCAACCGCCGCTCCACCGCCGCCGCGACCACGGTCAGAACCCCGTAAAAACTCACCCGTTGCCTGGCGCGGGTCAGCGCCGTGTAGATAAGCTCCCGACCGAGCACCGGCGACGGTTCGTGCGGCGTCACCAGCGCCACATGATCGAACTCCGAACCCTGGCTTTTATGCACCGTCATCGCGTAGACGGTTTCATGCTCCGGCAAGCGCGCCGGAACGAACCCCCGCAAGGCGCCGTCGCCGCCCAGGAAATAGACCTTTACCCGCCCGGAATCGTCCGGGTCTGGCAAGGTGATGCCGATATCGCCGTTGAACAGCCGCAGGTTGTAATCGTTGCGCACGATCATCACCGGCCGGCCCGCGTACCAGGGCTGGCGGCTATCGAGCGAGCCCCGCTCGCGCAAGACCGTCTCGCACAGCCGGTTCAGCGCCACCACGCCGAACGGCCCGTCGCGCAACACCCCCAACACCCGAAAGTGGTTGAACCGCTCGAACACGACCGACGGCTCCGCGCCGCTCGCCACCGCTTGCAAATAGGGCGCGAATCCGGCCGCCACGGCTTGCGCTAAAGGTTCGGGCAAAGCCTCGGCCCCCTCCAGCAACCGCCAATCGATATCCGCGTAGCGGACATCCCGCAACAGTCCCAGCGCTTCGGCCGCGTCGCCGCGGTTCACCGCCCGCGCCAGCGCGCCGATGCCGCTGGCCGCGCCGAAGCGAAAACTGTGCCGCAACAAGACGATCGCGTCCGCCAAGGGCGAGGCGGCCTCCCGACCCTCCGGCAGCGTCTCGCCAGTCACCGCCGCCAAGCGTTCCCGGAACCCCGGCGAAAACCGGCCGGCGCCGGCGCAAATCTCGCCCAGCACCGAACCGGCTTCCACCGAGGCCAATTGGTCCTTGTCGCCCAGCAAAATCAACCGCGCTCCCGGCGGCAGCGCATCGACGGTCTTGGCCATCAACGCCAAGCCGACCATCGACACCTCATCCACCACCAGCACATCCAGCGGCAGCGGATTGTCCTGGTGATGGCGGAACGCCGCCGAATCTGGCCGGCCGCCGAGCAGCCGATGCAAGGTGGACGCCTCCTCGGGGATTTGCGCCGCCTGCGCCGCCGCCAACCTCAAGGCCGGCTTGGCGGCGCGGATCGACTCCTGCAAGCGCGCCGCCGCCTTGCCCGTGGGGGCGGCCAGCGCGATGCGTAACGGTCGCGCTCCGGCCTGCGCGGTCAGAAGCGCCAGAATGCGCAACACCGTGCTGGTCTTGCCGGTGCCGGGGCCGCCCGAAATCACACACACCCGCTTGAGCGCCGCGACCGCCGCCGCGACCTTCTGCCAATCTGGACCCTTCAAGTCCGGCGGCCGGGGAAACAGCCCGTCGAGATCGACGCGCAAGCGCGTCTCATCGACCTCCGCCAAATCCGCTCCAGCGCGTTGGAGCAGCTCATCGGCGAATTGCCGCTCGTAGCTCCAATAACGGTAGAGGTAAAGCCGCCCGCGCCGGTCGAGAATCAGGGGATGGCGCTCGCCCGGCCAACCGACCACGGGGCTGGCGCGCAAGCGTTTCAGCCATTCATCGATGGGCGGCGGCGCCACCGCAGCCGATTCCACAGCCCCGGCCCGCCAACGCCACGCCCATTGCCGCAAATTCACGCACACATCGCCCTGGGCGGTGGCGCGGCTGGCCAGAGCCGCCGCCAGCTCCAAAGGCGCCGGCTCCGCCGAATCCACCTTTTCGGCGACCGAAGCGGACACCGCGACCGCGCGCGCCGCCAACCGGCCCATGAAGCGGGCGAAATGCACATCGAGATCCCCCAACAAACCGAGGGCGCGCAAAGTCGCCACGGGATCGTTGGAGCCCGTGGCGTCACCCGGGATCGCCATGATCTGGTCGCGCTCCAAGGTCAGCGCGCCTCCGCCATCAACCGATCCAAGGCTTCTACCAACGCCGGCGCGGGCCGGTCGCGGAACACCCCGCAATCCGAGCCCAATTCCGGCCCCATGCCGCGCAGAAACAGATAGAACACGCCGCCGAAGTGCCGCCGGTAGTCGTAATTCGGCACGCGCAGTCGCAGATAACGGTGCAGGGCCACCGTATAAATCAGGTATTGCAGCACGTAGGCTTCACGGGCCATCGCTTCCTCCAACCGCGCGCGTCGGTAGGCGGCCGGTTCGGGACCGAGCCAGTTGGACTTGTAATCGGCCAGATAAAACCGGCCTTCCGCCTCGAACACCACGTCGATAAAGCCTTTCATGTAACCGCGCAAGGGATTGAACTCTAAAGTTTCGATCAGCTCTCGCCACGGGCCGGCGGCGTGACCGTGCCGGTTTAAAACGCGCCGCAAGCCACCGGCCCGGAGGTTGGCGAGCGGGTAATAAAACTCCAGTTCGTTCAGCCGTCGCTCCGCTGTAACCGTCGCCAGTCGCAAGCCGCTCGCATCGAGCGGCGTTTCCAGCACCCGTTGCACCATGCCCGACACCACCGCCGTCCACGCGGTCGCGTCCAGACCGTGAGTCTTCAGCATTCGCGCCACCAACTCCTCCAACCGTAGCGGGTCGCTCTGGGTGAAATCCAGACGCTCGAAAATCGCGTGCAGGCAAGTTCCCGCCCGCGCGCCGCGCGGGAAATCAAACATGCCGTGACCGGTAACTGCGGCGGTAGCCTCGCTCGAATCGACCACCGGCTCCACCACAGCGGTCGCCATGTCGTGATCCGGCAGTTCGCCGGAATGGCCGACGGCCAGCCCGGTAAAGCTACTCACCCGCCATGACTCCGCCAAGGAACCCGTCCAGAGCCGCGCCCGCAACTCGGGTTCGACCGCCGGCGGCGGCCGATAGCGCTGCCCCGTATCCCGCGACAAGGCTTTGATGGCTACCGCTTCATCCAGCGCCGCCGCGAAAGCGGCCCGCAAATCACCGTGAAAGGCTTGCGCGGTGAGTTCCTCGAAGCGTTGCCGGGTCACTTCCAAGGGATCCTGCGTCGGCCCCACCACCGGCGGATGATGGAGCAACCATGCGGGCGGTGAAGTCGCCGCATCCTTGATCTGGCCCCACACCAGATAGCAGCGCTGCTTGGCGCGGGTCAGCGCGACGTAGCACAGCCGCAGGTTTTCCGCCATTTCCTCGCGCCGCGCGTGCTGGCGGGCCTCGCTCTCCTCGCCCGCGCCGAACGCGAGAAAGGTCCGGCTCGGATCACGGGGATCGTGGTACAGCAAGGTGCTGTTTTTTTGATCCGAAGCCGGCGAGCGGCCGCCCCACAGAAACGGACAGAACACCACCGGATATTCCAGGCCCTTGCTTTTGTGGACGGTGACGATCCGCACCAGATTCTCGTCGCTTTCCAGCCGCAACTGCTGCGCTTCGTCCTGACCGGAGGGTAGGCGTCGCCGTTCGCCGAGCCACTTGCCCAAGCCGGTCAAGCCGGGCCGGACGCGGCTGGCCACATGCAGCAGTTCGGCCAGATGCAGCAGGTTGGTCAACCGCCGCTCGCCGTCCTGAAAGGCCAACAGCCGTTGCGGGATGCCTTCACCGATCAGCCAGGCGCGGAAAAAGCGCATGAAACCGCGCTCGAACCACAACTGCCGGTAATCCTGTAACTTTTCCAGCCAGTGCGCCCAGGCTCGTTCGTCCTCGCGCAACCGGTAGAGCGCCTCGCCGCTCAGGCCGAACAGGTCGGACGCCAGCAAAGCGCGTACCCCGCCCTCGTTGCCCGGTTCCGCCACCGCCGCCAACAGCCATTCCAGCTGGCGCGCTTCTTCGGACAGGAACACGCTGTCATCGGCGTGCTGGACGCTGGGCACGCCCAGGCGCAACAAGGCATCGCGGATCAAACGCCCCTGCCGGTGGCTGCGCACCAGCACGGCGATATCGCCCCCGGCCAGCGCCCGGCCGTCTTCTGCGTCCGGGCGCTCGCCGAGGCGGGCTTGGTTGCGAGCCCCCAAATTCAACAGCCGGGCGATTTCGGCGGCGGTCGCCTGGGTGATGCGCCCGTTGGCGAGTCCCTTGGCCACCGGCTGGTCGCCCTCCGCCTCCAGCAGCCAAAGCTGGAGCGGCGCTTCCTGGCGACCTTGCAACCACAGCGGTTCGCGGCGTTTCCGCTCGGCCGGTTGCGCCGGGTGAAACGGAATGCCTTCGAACAAGAACGGCGGCCGGCCCGCCGCGCCGAAGATCGCGTTCAGGGCTGTCAGCAAGCGCGGATCGGAGCGCCAGTTCACATCCAGGGTGTAGCGGCGCGGTGCATCGCGGCGGGCGGTCAGATAGGCGAAAATGTCCGCCCCCCGGAAACTGTAAATGGCCTGTTTGGGATCGCCGACCAGAAACACGGGCTTGCGGGTTCCGGCGTAAATCCGCTGAAAAATCGCGTATTGCACCGGATCGGTGTCCTGAAATTCGTCGATCAGGGCGGCGTGGTAGCGGCGGCGCAAGGTGTCGGCCAACGCCGTCCCTCGCCGGTGTGCGTGCAAGGCGCCGTGCAGGTCGATCAGAAGATCGTCGTAGGATTGCAGTTGCCGTTGCCGCTTGCGCGCCGCCAGCTCGGCGTTGCAGTAAGCCAGCAACTTGACCGGAATCTGATACCGGCAGTATTCCGCCAGGGTCTCGCAAGCGGTTTTCAACGCTTCGCAGGCGTCGAAGAAAGGGTGCTGGGGCGCGGTTTTGCCTTTGTTGGCGGAGTCTTGCAGTTTGGTCGTCGTGAACCGGCCAAACTTTGCGAACAACGCCGGTCCGGGCGTTTCCGAGTTCAGGTAGTGGTGCAGGGTCTCGAACCAGCCGGGCAACGACTTCAAGCCGTACTTTTGCCGGTTGAGCGCGGGTGATTTCAGCAACAACTCCTCGATACCGGCGCGCTCTGTCAGCCATAACGCCTTGGCCTGTTGAAACGCCCCGACAAAGCCCTGCTCCAGCGCCGCGCCATCCCGTTCGCCACCCGGCGTCACCACCTGCAAATACGGTTTGCCCAAATGCCGCCCGATCTCGCCGAGCAGGCGTTCCGGGCTGTAGCGCTCGTCCAGAAAATACCGCACGACCGCCGGCGAGGCGGCATACAGCTCTCGCCGCCAAAAATCATCGACGATTTCCTGCAACAACTCGCCGGTGTCGGCCATCAGTTCGGTGTCGAACGACAGGCCGCTTTCGAAGGCGTTGTCGCCGAGCACCCGCTTGCAAAAACCGTGAATGGTGAAGATGGCGGCTTCGTCGAAGCCT
>DPWB01000321.1 GCA_003527885.1 Candidatus Competibacteraceae bacterium | reverse complement strand
AGGAGCGGTGCAGCGTTTGATTTGGTATTGCAGGCAGGGACGGCGGCGGACCTGAAAAAAACTGTCCTCGCACGAGCGCAAGCGAAAGATTTTTTGTAAAAGGTTCAGCGTGTCGCGGACGGCGGCCGCGTTCGGATAGGGGCCAAAATAGCGGCCCGGCGCGCGCTTGGCGCCGCGATGCAGCGACAGCCTGGGAAAATCGCCCGCGGAAACATGGATATAAGGATAACCTTTATCGTCGCGCAACAGGATGTTATAGCGGGGCTGGTGCTCCTTGATCAGAACGCTTTCCAGCAGTAACGCTTCGGTTTCGGTATGGGTGACCGTCACCTCGATCTCGCGGATATGGGCGACCAAGCTTGCGGTCTTCGCCGAGCCGTGGTTTTCCCGGAAATAACTGGCGACCCGCTGCCGGAGATTGCGGGCCTTACCGATATAGAGAATTTGGCCGCGCTCGTCCAACATCCGGTAGACGCCGGGCAAGGCGGTCAGCGTTTTTAGAAACGCCTTGGGATCGAAGGACGAAGCGGTACCGGCCATGTTCAGCGTCGCGACGTTACGAGTCGTTGTGATAGCCGGATGCCCTGGCGCTACTGGACCCCGATAGTGATTCAGGCGCTCCAGGGCAATTCTGGTAGCTCAGCGCACTCCGGCGGCGGGAACCCCGCAAGTGACACGGCTCGCCGAAGAGCCGCGCTGCTCGCTCGCCGGGCGTACCGGTTCAGGTATTATCCCGCCGGATATCGTATTTTTCCATCAGCCGGTACAGCGTCATACGCGAAACCCCGAGTTCCTGGGCGGCGCGGGCGATATTGAAGCGGGTCCGCAGCAAGGTGGCTTGGATGGCCTCCCGGTCGGCCGCCATGCGCGCCTCGTCCAGCGTGACGAAACCCCGACCCAGCGAGCGCCGCTCCAGTTCCAGATCGTTGGGCGTGATGTGCGGCCCTTCGCTCAGCAGCACCGCGCGGCGGGTGCGGTTCATCAATTCGCGGACGTTGCCGGGCCAGTCGTAACGGTTGATGACTTCCAGCGCGTCGCGGCTGAAACCCTTGGCCGAGGTTTTGTTTTCGGCGGCGAACTTGGTGAAGAAGTACCGGGCCAGCAGTTCGACATCGCCCTTGCGCTCCCGCAGGCTGGGCGTGCGCAGGTGCAATACGTTCAGCCGATAGTACAGATCTTCGCGGAAGCGGCCGTCGCGCACGGCCTGGTCGAGATTGGTGTTGGTCGAGGCGATCACCCGGACATTGACGGGGATCGGCTTGGTGCCGCCCAGCCGATGGATTTTCTTTTCCTCCAGAAACCGCAGCAGGTTGGCCTGCACTTCGGAGGGAAGATCGCCGATTTCGTCGAGAAACAGCGTGCCGCCACCGGTGGATTCGATCAGGCCGATCCGGCGGTCGTTGGCGCCGGCGAACGCGCCTTTCTCGTGTCCGAACAGCTCCGACTGAATCAGGTTGACGGGCAAGGCCGCGCAGTTCATGGTGATGAAGGCCGAGGCCGCGCGGGCGGAGTATTCGTGGATGGCCCGCGCCGACAGCTCCTTGCCGGTCCCGCTTTCACCGGTGATCAGGACCGGCACATCCACTTCCGCCGCCTTCTGGATGCCGCGAAACAGGGTTTGCATGACCAAGCTGTTGCCGATCAAGCCGTATTGCGACTCCAGTTCGCGCTGCTGGCGGAGGGTGTTTTCCGTCAGCGTGGCCATGCCATAGGCGTGGCCCAGCGTCACCACCAAGCGCTGCGGCTCGATGGGCAGGGTATGGTAATCGTAGCAGTGCTCGGCGATGACCGTGGAGAGCAGCTTGCGCTCGACGCACTGGCGGGACAGCACCATGACCCACTGCATCTTGCGCCGCGCCAGAATCAGATCGACCAACCACTGGATCGCCCGTTCCGACTCGCAGCTGAACAAGATAGCCAGCCCCACCTCAAAGGTGTGCTCCGTCAACAGCGTTCGTGCCGGAGTCGCCTCTTGCGCCGAATAGACCTCCCAGTCGGCCGCCGAAATTTTTTCGAGCAGATTCTCCTCGATTACCGCCGTGCTCAGAACCAGAACCTTACGCATCAGATTTACTCACTGTCTACTTGTTAGGGCGGTAAGATAGTCCGCCTTAGAACGTGTTGCGCGCTGTTCTTCACCCCGAAAAGCCACAAGAAGGGGCGTCGAACCGCGAAGAAAGCCAGCAACGGGGGAAACTGCATGTTGGCAGGTGTCACGCCGCAGGTACCGGCGTGAGGCCGACTGACCACCTTTTAGAGGGGCGGTCTCAGAACCCTTCCTTGTCAGCAGGGCTCTCGCTACGTTTCCGCTTCGAATCCCGTCGAAACCGCGCCAATAATGCCTTACAAACGTTTCAGTTGCAACCTAAAACGGCTTAATCCGCGTTCATTTCACTGCCATCCATCAAATATATTTACTTGGCAATACCAAATTTGTCGCTACCAGTTATGCGGATGACCGCTCTAAAATGCGTTTAGCGATGATCCCATCAAATGTGCATTACAGCAGGATTCCCGGCATCCTGCCCGACACCGGAACTCGACGCCGCCCCGGCTGGTTGCCAGCCGATCTCGGACGCCAGCTCCGTTCAAGCGAACTTTGCCACACGCCCTATGGTGTGACGCCATTGCAAAAAAACGCTTGGAATGTCCGACCAGGGTAGCCAGTATTGTCAGAGAGCCGATACCCGGACAACCCGTCACATTGAGGCGGGGAGCGTTCATCAACCCAACCTTTGGTACTCGATCGATCGTGATGTTCTACCCGGCACTGCGCTTCCTACTGTTCCAGCTCGATCCAGAAACCGCTCATGATCGAACGCTATTCTTGCTGCGTCAGACCTTTAGCGGCCCGTTAGGCAAGTTAGGAGCCCTGTTTCCAACCGGGGGAATGGGCGCTCCCCGACGGGTCATGGGACTCGATTTCCCCAATCCGGTCGGTTTGGCCGCCGGCCTCGACAAAAACGGCGAATGCATCCGGGCCTGGCAAGCGCTCGGCTTCGGCTTCGTCGAAATCGGCACCGTCACCCCCCGCCCCCAACCGGGCAACCCCAAGCCTCGACTTTTTCGCCTGCCGGAGGCGCTGGCCTTGATCAACCGAATGGGTTTCAACAACAAAGGCGTGGACTATCTGATCGAGCAGGTCAAACGCAGCGACCATCCAGGCGTTTTAGGCATCAACATCGGTAAAAACGCCGACACGCCGGTGGAGCGGGCGGCCGAGGATTACCTGAGCGGCCTGCGCAAGGTTTATCCGTGGGCCAGCTATATCACCGTGAACATCTCCTCGCCCAACACGCCGGGCTTGCGCGATCTGCAGTACGGCGCGGCGCTGGACCGCCTGTTGGAGTCTCTGAAAAACGAACAGCGCCGCTTGGCTGGCGAGCATGGCCGCTACACGCCGCTGGCGCTCAAGATCGCGCCAGATCTTGCCGATACCGATTTGACAACCGTC
The DNA here is from genome assembly GCA_003527885.1 of Candidatus Competibacteraceae bacterium. Classification (GTDB taxonomy): domain Bacteria; phylum Pseudomonadota; class Gammaproteobacteria; order Competibacterales; family Competibacteraceae; genus Competibacter_A. The sequence goes on along the minus strand of DPWB01000321.1, from coordinate 2,458 downwards.
GCTCGCACATTGTTGCAACACGAGATCGATGCGGTGATCGCCACCAATACCACTTTCTCGCGAACGGGGGTTGAGGGTCTGACCCATTCCGGTGAGACGGGCGGCCTGAGCGGTGCGCCCTTACGCGACCGCTCCACCGCCATCGTGCGGCAGCTGGCGGACAATCTGGCCGGCAAAATCCCGATTATTGCGGCGGGCGGCATTCTGAGCGGCGCCGATGCGGCCACCAAGATCGCCGCCGGCGCCAGTTTGGTGCAGTTGTATACCGGCTTCATTTATCGCGGGCCGGAACTGGTGCGCGAGACCGTGGCGGCCTTGCGCTGAACGGCCACCATCAAACGGGAACCGACCGCTACACTTTGAGGGTCCATACCGACACCACCGGCGAGCGGACAACCGCTCAAATCCCTGGAGATACCATCATGCGTAGATTCTTGTTGCTGCTGCTGGCCCTGCTGTGCCCCGCTCTGACCCAGGCCGCCGTCGGAACCAAGACGGTGGAGTACCGCCAAGGCGATACCCGGCTGGTGGGTTATCTCGCCTACCCCAAAGAGGCGGAGGGCAAGCTACCGGGCATTCTGGTCGTCCACGAATGGATGGGGTTGAACGATTACGCCAAGCGCCGCGCCGAACAACTGGCCGAACTCGGCTACGTCGCCCTCGCCGCCGACATCTACGGGGACGGCAAGACCGCCGCCGACCGCGATGAAGCCGGCAAACTCGCCGGTTCTTATAAGAAAGACCGACCGCTGCTGAGGGCGCGGGCGGCGGCCGGTCTCGCCGCGCTCAAGGCGCAGCCGGGCGTGGCGGCGGATAAGGTCGCCGCCATCGGGTACTGCTTCGGCGGCACCACGGTCTTGGAGCTGGCCCGCAGCGGCGCCGATTTAGCCGGTATCGTCAGCTTCCACGGCGGTCTCGACACGCCGACACCCCAGGACGCCAAGAACATCCACGCCAAAGTGCTAGCGCTGCACGGGGCCGATGACCCCAACGTGCCGCCCGATCAGGTCGCGGCGTTCGAGCAGGAAATGCGGGAGGGCGGTGTGGACTGGCAATTGCTCGCCTACGGCGGTGCGGTGCACGGCTTCACCAATCCCGCCAACGGGTCCGACAACCGTAAGGGAGTCGCCTACAACTCTGCTGCCGATACCCGCTCTTGGATCGCCATGCGGCAATTCTTCGACGAACTGTTCGCCAAAAAATGAAGCTCGCTCGCCGCGCGGCCGGCGACCGTTGACGGATCGACCGCGCGGCGTCCCGAGCCGAAGAAACCGATGATCGACCGCCGGATCAGCGTGGCGCCCATGTTGGACTGGACCGACCGGCATTGCCGGTTTTTCCTGCGGCTGCTGACTCGGCACACTCTGCTTTACACGGAAATGGTCACCACCGGCGCGGTGTTGCGCGGCGACCGGAACCGCTTGTTGGCCTACGATCCCGCCGAGCATCCCGTGGCCCTGCAACTGGGCGGCAGCGATCCCGCCGAACTGGCGCGGGCCGCCCGCATCGCCGTCGACCTCGGTTTCGATGAGGTGAACCTGAACGTCGGCTGTCCCAGCGACCGAGTACAATCGGGTCGGTTCGGCGCTTGCCTGATGGCGGAACCTGCGCTCGTGGCCGCGTGCGTGGCGGCGATGCGGGCGGCGGTCCGGTTGCCGGTCACGGTCAAAACCCGCATTGGCATCGACGAGCGCGATTCTTACGAAGAACTGGTCGATTTCGTCGGACAGGTCGCCGAGAGCGGCTGTCAAACCTTCATCGTCCACGCCCGCAAGGCGTGGTTGACCGGACTGAGCCCCAAGGAAAACCGCGAAATCCCCCCGCTGCGTCACGACATCGTTCACCGGCTCAAGCGGGATCTTCCCGGTCTAACCCTCATTCTCAACGGCGGGCTGAGCCGCCTGGAGCAGATTGTGGAACATCTCCGGCAAGTCGACGGCGTGATGATAGGCCGCGCCGCTTACGAAAATCCCTACCTGTTGGCCGAAGTGGACCGACGTTTTTGGGATTCGGCTCAACCTGTCCCCAGCCGTCACCAAATCATCCGGGATTTGTTGCCTTACGTGGAATGTCAGTTGCGGCGCGGAACGCCGCTGCATTGCATGACCCGACATTTGCTTGGCCTGTTTCAAGGAGTGCCGGGCGCGCGGGCCTGGCGCCGTTACCTCAGCGAACACGCCCATCACCCGCGCGCGGGAAGCGACGTATTGGAAAATGCCTTGCGGCAAGTCCCTGAACCGATTGCGGCCCAAACGCTATCGGCTACACCATCCCCCGGCGCAGATTCCCTGGAACGGATTTTGAATAACGGCTAAAGCCTCGTCTTGGGGGGCCGATACCCCGGGTGTTTGGCCGATCAAATCATTAAAACAGTCGTTATTTTTCATGCTTACCGCCGTGTTGCGCCGTTTGCCGACCTGGATTGTCGTTGCGTTGGCTCTATTGCCTGTCTCTTATA
>DPWB01000369.1 GCA_003527885.1 Candidatus Competibacteraceae bacterium | reverse complement strand
AGCGCTGACCACGCCGCTTTCACCCAGCACCGGCTCCACGATCACCGCGCAGGTGCGGTCGGAGATGGCGGCGGCAAAGGCCGGCAAATCGTTGAAGGGAACGTGAGTGATCCCCGGTGGTAAAGGCTCAAAGCCTTCGGTGTATTTGGTTTGCCCGCCGACCGTCACGGTGAACAGCGTGCGGCCGTGGAACGAGGGGGTGAACGCGATGATCTCGCGCTTGTCCGGCCCGGCGTGGTCGGCGGCGTATTTGCGGGCCAGTTTGAGCGCGGCCTCGTTGGCTTCAGCGCCAGAATTGGCAAAAAACACCCGTTCGGCGAAGGTCAACTCACACAATCGCCGAGCCAGCTGTAAGGCCGGTTCGTTGACCAGCACATTGCTGACGTGCCAGAGCTTTTGCGCCTGTTCGGTCAGCGCCGCGACCAGCTTGGGATGGGCGTGGCCCAGCACGGTGACGGCGATGCCTCCGGCAAAGTCGATGTAATCGCGGCCTTCCTGATCCCACAGGCACGAACCTTCGCCACGCACCGGGACGATCGCCGCCGGGGCGTAGTTGGGTACCATAACTTCATCGAATAACGCGCGGGTAACGGGAGGGCGATTCATTGAGGGTGATCCTGGGCGAGGTCTGAGGTTGGAAATCATAGCATTACTACCCGTGAGGGCCATTGAAATCTGTAGCGGGTACGGCCAAATTTCGAAAAGGCTAACTCCAGCTGGGTAAGCGAAAGTTAACCGTGGGCTTTGCTAAAGATAGGAGAACTCGCGCAAGCCATTTTTTTGTAATCGGTTGCATAACGCAATCTCGCTGCTGGTCAATTCTTGTTGCCAGGCAATAGTGCTGTTTTTTTTAAAGGACCAATCAAAACCAAAGCGCATTTTGTTACCTAATATATGGTGATCGCATTGCTGTCTCTTAAACATATTTTCATCAAATTCGACCGCTAGAAAATCACACATTTTCTTTAGTTCCAGGGCCGGGTTTTCGCATAAATCTTCGTAACGAACATTTAATAGCTGAATGCCGGGATCGGCCGATCGAAGCCGTGCGATTTCATTGAGATAACCTTGCCATTTTCGTGCGATAAATTCGCGGCTTTCCGGTGTGGTCGGGTTGGCTTTCCGGTATGAGTGAAAATAGGCCCGGCCATCGCGAATCAAGTGCATGATCTTGATTTTGTTAGGGCCTACAAAATCCAGAAACAATTCACAGCGCTGAATCGATTTGGTGTTATCAATATAGATATTTACATCGTAGTATTGGCAGGCTTTTTCGATAAATTCCACATGGAGTTTCAGAAATAAATCGTGTTGCGCTTTTAAGGAAGGAACCGTCCCCACAAGGGTTTTTCGCAAGTGGTAAGGCACGGTCAAGGTCGACACAAATTTATTGAGAAATTTATTGGTGGAGTAAGTTGGAAAAATCGAAAAATTTTTGTATTCCCCGCTCAAGTTGTCATCTAGGCAAAACTGCTCCGCGCAGTGTCTGTAAAAGTCGCATCTCTTGATTTTTTGGCCACACGAACAAGTATAGGAATCGCTTTCGCTGTATATGAAAGGAAACGTTTCGCCATTGCAGGCTAAGCTCTTATGATTATTAAGAAAAAATGCTAGCAGAGTCGCACCGGAATAATAGTTTGCAAGAAAGAACACAATTTCGTTTTTTTGAAGATTCGGTGTCTTTTGCATCATGGACGCACTTGCTTGAGAGTTTCAAGAAAAACCTGTTTTTTTAGCTTGGAGCGCGGTTCCGAATGACCAAAAATAGCGCAAAGTATGGCCCCGGCGTGGCGGGAATCCCGGCAAAGCGTTTGATGACCCGCTCCGTTGGCCGACTGGCCTGTTCGATATATAACGTATCTTCCGCACGGCCGGTTTCCCGCAGCAACTCCAGCAAGCGCGGCCGGTGTCGCCCTGGCTTTAGAATCGCCACGCTCTCGCTGCTCTGCAAGGTCTGCCGTAACACCGCATCGCCGGCAGTGGCGGGAACCACAGTCAAACGCTGCTCGCCGGTGATCAGCGGGGTCGCGGCGGCGGCCCCGGCGGCGCTGACCGAGTTGATGCCAGGAATCACCACGCAGGGGAAGCGCTCGCCCAAGCGTTGCAGTAAATAACTGAAACTGCCGTAAAACAGCGGGTCGCCTTCGCATAAAACCGCTACATCCCGGCCAACGCTCAGTTCTTCCGCGATGAGAACAGCCGCTTCATCATAGCCTTGATTGACCGGACCACGATCCAGCATACAGGGCATGGTGATCGGGATTTCCCGTTGGCCCGTCAGCCATTGCGCCGCGATGTCGCGGGCCTGGGCGCTGCCTTGCGGGGTGGAGGGGTAGGCGACCACCGGCACGCTTTGCAGAATCCGCACCGCTTTGAGGGTCAGCAGTTCCGGGTCGCCGGGGCCGACGCCGACGCCATAGAGGGTGCCGGTCTCGCTCATCGCGGTTTCTCCAGTTTCATCAACAGCACTGGCAGATAGGGGCGCATGACCCGTTGTCCGGCCAATTTTTCCGCGCGGGCGATGCTCAATTCCGTCCATTCCGCCGCCCGGTCGCCGACAAAGGCGTGCAGATCGACCCGGCTGTCCTCGGTGACGGCGCTGGCCACCAAGCGGCCGCCCGGCAACAGCCGCGCCCAGACCGCCGCCAGCATTTCACCCAGATTGCCGCTGCTGCCGCCGATAAAAACGGCCTGCGGATCAGGTAATGCAGCGAACGCTTCCGGGGCACGGCCCGCGACAACGTGCAAGTTACTGACGACGCCGAAGCGTTCGCGGTTGATGCCCAGATGCTCCAGCCGTTCGGCGTGATATTCGACGGCGTACACTTCGCCATACGGATTCCAGCGCGCCCATTCCACCGATACGCCGCCGCAGCCCGCGCCGACATCCCAGCCGATTTCCCCGACGCGCGGGGCCAGCAGCGACAGAATCGTCAACCGCACTTCGCGCTTGCTCAACAGGCCCTTACCCGGTTCCGCGCCGGTGCTGAAACGCTCGTCGGGAATGCCGGGGAATTCGGGTAGCACGCCGCCCGGCCCGCGCGTTTCGATGATGACGACATTCAGCGGCGAAAACTCTCCGGTCGCATTGGCCAGTTCAGCCGCTTGAAAGGCGCGAAATCGCTCTTGATCACCGCCTAAATCTTCCGCCACCCAAACGTTGGATTCATTGAAGCCGGTTTCGACCAAAATCCGGGCGATAGCGACGGGCGAGCTTTCACGGTCGGTGAGCAGGGCATACAGCCGGTTACTTTGTAACGCGGAGCGCAGGCTGGCGAGCGGCCGCCCGTGCAAGCTGACCCATTGCACCTGCTGCCACGGTCGGCCCAAGCGGGCGAAGGCGGCTTGGATGCTAGAGACGTTCGGATAAAACGCCAACTGTTCGGCTGAAAATTGACGGAGCAGGGTGCTGCCGATGCCGAAAAACAGCGGATCGCCGGAAGCCAAAATCGCGATCCGTCGCCCGGCGTTGGCGCGCAACATGTCTGGCAAACCGCTCATCGGGCTGGGATAGGAGCGTTTTTCGGCGCTCAAATTTTCCGGCGTCGCAGCCAGGTGGGCGGTCGAGCCGATAATCAGTTCCGCCTGTTCCAACGCTGTCCTCGCGGCTTGGCCCAGCGCGCCAGCTTCCATGCCCATGCCGATGACTCGAATCGGCGGACCAGTCCAGTTCGGTTCGGTTGCCATCAAAAGCGGATTCCGTTGGCCATCCGCGCCAGGGCATTGACCGTGGCGGCGGCCAAGGCGCTACCGCCGCGCCGGCCCAACAGGGCGATGCACGGCGTTTGAAATTCACTCGGCCCGATCTCCCAAAGCGCCTGTTTCGACTCGGCGGCGTTGATGAAGCCGACCGGCATCCCGATGATCAGCGCCGGGCGGGGCGCACCTGCATCCAGCAAATCCAGTAGCCGGAACAAGGCGGTCGGCGCGTTGCCGATGGCGACGATGGAACCGGCCAAGCGAGCGGGCCATTCCGCCATCGCCGCCATCGAGCGGGTTTCTCCGGTCTGGCGGGCGCGTTCGGCCACTTCCGGCGCGTTCAAGAAGCAATGCACTTGGCCTTTCAGATAGCGTTTGCTGATGCCCCGGCTGACCATTTCGATGTCGCACAGCACGTCCGCGCCTTGGGTCAAGGCAGCGAGGCCAGCGGCCACCGCGTGGGGACTAAAACGCAAATCCTGCACGATGCCGGGATCGCCGGAGGTGTGCACCAAGCGCATCGCCACCTGCTGTTGGTCGG
>DPWB01000024.1:6603-10694 GCA_003527885.1 Candidatus Competibacteraceae bacterium | reverse complement strand
CCTGCCAAGCAGATTTTCGCCGACCTGCCCAAGCCCACCGCGCTGCTGATCGGCGCGGGCGACACCACCGAACTGGTCGTCCGCCATCTCCACGAAAACGGCATCGGCCGGCTGGTGGTCGCCAACCGCACGTTGGAGCGGGCCCACATCCTGGCGTCGGCTTTTTCCGGTTACGCTATCGCCCTGGACGAGATTCCCGCCCACCTCGGTGAAGCCGATATCGTCATCGCCGCCACCGCCAGCCCCGGTTTGATGCTGACGGCGGCCCAAGCGCGCGCTTGCCTGAAACAGCGGCGGCGCCGGCCGATTTTCATGCTGGATTTGGCGGTGCCGCGCGATATCGAGCCGGCCGTGGCGGAACTGAACGACGTGTATCTGTACACGGTGGACGATCTCAAGGACATTATTCAGGAAAATTTGCGCTCGCGACAGGCCGCCGCCGCGCAGGCCGAGGAAATCATCGACCATCAGGTCGAGCATTTCATGGGCTGGGTGCGCGCACGGGACAGCGTCGCCAGCATCGACCTGCTCCGCCACCGGGCCGAGGCGGTCCGCGATGAAGCGGTGGCCCGCGCGCTGCGCCAGATTGAGCGCGGCAAGAATCCCGCCGAGGCGTTGCAGATGCTGGCTGATGCCTTGACCAACAAGCTCATTCATCCGCCCTGCGCCGGCCTGCGCGAGGCCGCTGCCCGAGGCGATGCCGAAATGCTGAATTTGATCAAGAGTCTGTACCGGCTAAACGACGGAAATTCCCGCTGATGAACCCGTCGGTGTTGGCCAAACTGGAGCGGTTGGCGGCCCGTCATGAGGAGGTGAGCGCGCTGCTGGCCGAATCTGACATCATCGGCGACAACGACCGCTTCCGCGCCTTGTCGATGGAGTACGCCCAACTGGAACCGGTGGTAAACGGCTTTCACGGTTACCGCCGCGTGTTGACCGAGCTGGCCTCGGCTCGCGACATGACGAACGACAGCGATCCCGATTTGCGGGCGTTGGCGCAGGACGAATTGCTGGACGTCGAAGCCCGGCGCGCCGAACAGGAGCGGGCGCTGCAACTGTTGATGTTGCCGCGCGACCCGCACGATGCCGGCAACGTGTTTCTGGAAATTCGCGCCGGCACCGGCGGCGACGAGGCGGCGTTGTTCGCCGGCGATCTGCTGAAGATGTACGTCCGCTACGCCGAACTGCGCGGCTGGAAGCTGGAATTGCTGAGCGACAGCCCCGGCGAGCACGGGGGTTACAAGGAAGTCATCAGCCGCATCAGCGGTCAAGGGGCCTATTCGCGGCTCAAGTTCGAATCCGGCGCGCACCGGGTGCAACGAGTGCCGGAAACCGAGGCGCAAGGCCGCATCCACACCTCCGCCGCCACGGTGGCGGTGCTGCCGGAACTGGCGGAAGTCGAGGAAATCGAAATCAATTCCAGCGACTTGCGCGTCGATACCTTTCGCGCTTCCGGGGCGGGCGGCCAGCACGTCAACAAGACCGATTCGGCCATCCGCCTCACCCATTTGCCGAGCGGCATCGTGGTGGAATGTCAGGACGAGCGCTCCCAGCACAAGAACCGGTCGCGGGCGATGTCGTTGCTGCAAGCGAAACTGCTGGCGGCGGAGCGGGAAAAGCAGACCAGCGCCCAGGCGCAGACCCGGAAATTGCTGGTCGGCAGCGGCGACCGTTCCGAACGCATCCGCACCTACAATTTTCCCCAGGGACGGGTCACCGACCACCGGATCAATCTGACGCTGTACAAGCTCGGCGATGTTCTGGAAGGGAATCTCGATGCGGTCATCGAACCGCTGATCCAGGAATATCAGGCCGATCAACTGGCGGCGATGGCCGAGTGAATGGGGCGACGCTCGCCGGGTTGCTGGCCGGTGCGACCCGCCGCTTGGCGCAAGCTAGCGCCACGCCGCGCCTGGATGCGGAAGTTTTGCTCGCGGCGACGTTGGAGCGCTCCCGCGCCTATTTGCTGGCGTGGCCGGAGCGGGTCCCGACCCCGGCGCGAGCGGCTCGTTTCAGGGCTTGGCTGGAGCGCCGGCTCGCCGGCGAACCGGTCGCTTACATTCTCGGTCGACGGGAATTCTGGTCGTTGGAGCTGGAAGTCACGCCGGACACCTTGATTCCCCGGCCGGAAACCGAGTTGCTGGTGGAACTGGCGCTGGCCCGTTTACCGGCGGGTCGGCCGGTACCTATCGCCGATCTCGGCACCGGCAGCGGCGCGATCGCGCTGGCGCTGGCGGCCGAACGTCCTCTGGCGCGGATCGTCGCCACCGACCGCAGTCCGGCGGCCCTGGCCGTCGCCCGAGGCAATGCCGGCCGGTTGGGCATCGCCCGTATCCAGTTCCGCGAAGGCGACTGGTGCGCGCCGCTGGCCGGGGATCGCTTCGATTTGATCGCGGCCAATCCGCCGTATGTGGCCGCCGGCGATCCCCGCTGGCGCGCGGGCGAGTTGCGCTTCGAACCGCCCGACGCCCTGGTGTCGGGCGCGGACGGCCTGGACGCTATCCGTACCCTGATCACCCAGACCCCCGATCATCTGACGCCGGACGGGTGGTTGCTGCTGGAGCACGGCTATGACCAAGGCGAAACGGTGCCCGCGCTGCTGCGGCAACGGGGCTTCGCCGACGTGGCCGATCACCGGGACGCCGCCGGTGTAAGCCGATGCGCTTGCGGGCGTTGGCCGGGTTGAAAACCGGCCGGTTGAGGTATACGGTTAGGGTGGATTTTTCCAGGGACGGTGCCCGCGACCCAACAGCCTTGGAGGAGGGAGGGCGTGATGCACGCCGATGCCGACGAGCTGTACAAACACCGCCTCATCCAATTCTGCCGGTTTCACCCCGACCCCGATCAGGCGGGTTCGGCGGCGCGCTGGCTGCGGGGCGTGGCCGGTATCCAGACGGTCCAAGTGGTGTCGCCGTATGCCTTGGCGGTCGTCTACGATTTGCGCTGCGTCGCCCTGGAAGGCGTCGAGCGCGCCTTGGCCGAACTGGGCTACCACCTCGATAACAGTCTGCTCTGCAAGCTCAAACGGGCGCTGTTCTATTACACCGAGGAAACCCAGCGCGAGAATCTCGCCATCGCTCAAGAGGGCGAACTCGTCCAGCGCGACGTGTTCGTCAACCGCTACCGGCGCGCCACCCACGGCTGTCGCGACCCGCAGCCGGAGTACTGGCGGGAGTATCAATGACGCTTGCGGTTTGTGGCCGACCGACGCTTGCCAGGCATCGAAAACGGCGCGAAATCCCCCGCGCGCTTCAAGTTGCGGTATGCTCGCCGACCACCTTGTCAACCTGTGGAGATCGTACATGAAGCGTCTTATGTTGGGGAGCTTGCTCTATGGCGCGCTGGCGCTGGCGGCGCACGCCGAGGAAATCGGCAGCGTCGATACCGTTTTCAAATGGTTGGGACCCGATAACAAGATCGTGATCGAGGCCTTCGACGATCCCAAGGTTGAGGGCGTGACCTGTTACGTCAGCCGCTCCAAGACCGGCGGCATCAAGGGCGGCTTGGGATTGGCCGAGGACACGTCCGATGCGTCCATCGCCTGCCGGCAGGTTGGGCCGATCACCATGAAGGAAAAGCTCAAGGATGGCGAAACAGTGTTCAGCGAACGGCGCTCGCTGATTTTCAAGAAAATGCAGGTGGTGCGATTCCTGGACGAGGCTCGCAACACGCTGGTTTATATCGTCTATAGCGACCGCGTAATCGAAGGTTCGCCGAAGAACTCGATTACGGCGGTTCCGATCATGCCTTGGGGAAGCGCGGCGGTGAAGGCGGCGCCTTGATTGCGAGGCGATCTGTCGTCCGGCGGCCAGAGCGCGTTAGGGGCTCCGGCTGATCCACACCTCGACGGTGGCGGTCTGACCGACCCGATCCAGCACGACGATCCGCGCCAAACCCTCACCGTCCGGTTGCCAGAAGGCTTCCCCCCGCCAGGACATTTCGCCGAGCGGCCGACCGTTGACCAACCAATGCAACGGTTTGACGCCGCCTTTAGCGGCCAGTGGCAGCTCGACGAGCGCGCCGTCGCGGCCGCTGAGCTCCACCGTCGAGCCGGCTATCGGAAACGTGATGCCGAGCGGCGGCGCATCGAC
>DPWB01000024.1:0-6525 GCA_003527885.1 Candidatus Competibacteraceae bacterium | reverse complement strand
GCGGCCAGTGGCAGCTCGACGAGCGCGCCGTCGCGGCCGCTGAGCTCCACCGTCGAGCCGGCTATCGGAAACGTGATGCCGAGCGGCGGCGCATCGACGGTGGCCGCCGGCCGGGTCCGAAAATAGCGGAGCCGTTCCGGCAGTTGCTCGCGGCCGACTTGCAGCACGCCGGCGGGGGGTGCGACAGGTCGAGATCGGGCTTCCGGCAGCAGGTCGAACACCCGGAACAACAGCGGCGCGGCGGTGTTGCGGCCGTAATGACCGGGACTGGGCGAACCGTCCGGCCGTCCGACCCAGATGCCCACGGTATGATCGGCGTCGAAGCCGAACGCCCAGGCGTCGCGAAAACCGTAGGAGGTGCCGGTTTTGTAGGCGATGGGGCGCGGACGGGCCACGCTGCTCGGGGAAAGGATGCTGCCGGGCGGTGGCGCGCTACCTAGGATATCGGTCAGATACCAGCACGCCGCCTCCGTCAGCAGAGGTTGGCCGGAGGTTTCCGGGTCCGCCTCGCTGAAGCGCAAGGGCGCGGTCAGACCGCCGTTGGCAAAACCGGCGTACAGCGTCACCAGTTGTTCCAGCGACATCCCCACGCCCCCCAGCACCAGCGGCAGTCCCGGTCGGGGATAGGCCGCATTCCAGTGCGGCGCCAGGCCGACCTCACGCAGCCGCGCCGCCACCCGCGCCGGCCCGACCTGTTCCAGCACCGCCACCGCCGGGACGTTCAGCGATTGTTGCAGCGCCTCGCGCACCGTCAATTGTCCGGCGTAAGTATTGTGGAAATTGGTCGGCGCGTAACCGCCGAAACGGGTGGGAACGTCTTCGATCAGCGTTTCGGGATGTATCAGCAGCTCGTCGAACGCCAAGCCGTATACCAAAGGCTTGAGCGTCGAACCCGGCGAACGTATCGCCCGGACCATGTCGACCTGCCCGGCTCGGCGCGTATCGAAAAAATCGCTGGCGCCGATATAGACCCGCACCCGCCGGCTGCGGTTTTCCACCACCAACAGCGCTACGCTGGCTTGCGATTCCAACTGGCTTTGTTGCTGTTTGGCCAGCGTTTCCAGGGTTTGCTGTAAGTCCTGGTCGATGAAGGTGAAATGGGCTGCCGCTTGCGGGCGCATGGCCCGGAGCCGGCCGGCGAGGTGCGGAGCCAGAAACGGCGTCAGGCGGCGTCGGACAGGTAACGGTTCCTGACGGGATTCCGACACCTCTCGGGCGTCGAGCACGCCGAGTTGGCCCATGCGTAGCAGCACTTTGTCGCGCGCCGCCCGCGCCCGTTCGGGAAACCGGTCCGGGCGCAACCGCGACGGCGCTTGCGGCAGCACCACCAGCAGCGCCGCCTCCGCCGCCGTCAACCGTGTGGGTTCCTTGCCAAACCAAGCCAGAGACGCCGCCCGCACCCCTTCCAGGTTGCCGCCGAAGGGCGCCAACGTCAGATAAAAGCCGAGGATTTCGGCCTTGTCATAATGCCGTTCCAGTTGCAGGGCGCGCGCCATCTCGCCGATCTTGCCCAGCACATCGCGCGGATGTGGTTCCAGCAAGCGGGCGGTTTGCATGGTCAGGGTCGAAGCGCCTGACACCACCCGGCCCTGCCGCAGCCATTGGCCCAGCGCGCGCGCCACCGCCAGCGGATCGATACCGAAATGGCTGGTGAAGCGCCGGTCCTCGTAGGCCAGCAACATGCGCAAATACAGTGGGTCCACCTCCTCGGGCCGCGCCGGTAGCCGCCAGTTGCCGTCGGCGACCGTGAAGCCCCGCAACAGGCGGCCCCGCGCATCCAGCACCAACGTGGAGGTCTGACGGCCGCGTTCCGCGGGCGGCGGCATCCAGCGATCCACGGCCAGCAGCGCAAACCCGACCGCTAGAACCAGCGCCGCCGATCCGAGGGCAGCACGCCCGGATCGGCGCGGGTGGGCCACGCTGTGACGGGCGGGACCGATTGGCAGGGTTGCCGTCATGGGGCGGCCGGAGTCGGAGCGAGCACCGTTGACGTCATGCCCAACCGCTCCAGCAGACCGTTCAGGGCAAGGCCGCAGGCTACGTTGAGCTTGAGCGTCAATTCGTCGTCGGCGCGGGTACGGCCGAGATTGATGGCGGCGATCGGTTGGCCCCGAGCGGTGGCCAGCTTGCAGAAGCGGTACCCCGAAAAAACGCTCAGCGACGAACCGACCACCAGCAAGGCGCCGGCTTCGGCCAGCCGCTGGCAGGCGCGTTCGACGCGCGGCGCCGGCACGGCTTCGCCAAAAAACACCACCGCCGGTTTCAGCGTCCCGCCGCACTCGGGACAGTCGGGTATTTGGAAGCCGCTGCAATCCACGCCATCCAAATCCGCGTCACCATCTGGAGCGATGGCCGCCGCCAGCGCGACGAAAGCGGGGTTGCGTTCCGTCAGGGTCTGCTGGAATGCTGCGCGCGATCCGCGATACGGACAGCTCAAGCACACCACGGCATCGAGCCGGCCGTGCAGATCGATCACCCGGCGGCTGCCCGCTTGTTGGTGCAGCCCATCGACGTTCTGCGTCACCAGTTGATGGATGAAGCCGCCGGCCTCCAACCGGGCCAGCGCAAGATGGGTCAAGTTGGGCCGGGCGCGGGCGAACATCGGCCAACCCAACAGGCTGCGTGCCCAGTACCGCCGCCGGCATTGTTCGCTTTTGACGAACTCCTGGTATCGTACCGGTTGTTGGCGTTTCCAGTCGCCGTTGGCGTCCCGGTAGTCGGGAATGCCGGAATCGGTGCTGCAGCCCGCGCCAGTCAGCACGAACAGGGGTCGATGGCGTTCGATGAAATCCGCTAAGGCGGCCAGCGGTTTAAAAGACTCAAAAGAGGTCATGCTCGATACGGGCCGTAGAGAATGAGATTCACGGGTAGCATTATTTTCCAATATAAGCTGATCAGCCGCTAAATACGTAATATTTTTAATTTAGAAGGCTTTTAGTGTATTTATAGGTATGATGTTTGCTTAGTTAATTATAACAGTAATATGTAAAAAATTTAGATCAGTAGCTCGTAATCAGTTACTGAATAGCGCTTCTCAACCCATTAAGGTCAATCACTTTCGACGGGCCACTATTATGATTCCAAGCTTCGGTGAAAATTATAGTTTTCAGTGGGATGATCTCGGCGATATCGAGCTGGGTCGCCCCAATCTGGGCCAAAATGTTCCGGTCGTGGTTTACCGCTTGGCGCAATACACCATGCGGGAAGTCCTGGCCCAACGCTACGGCGAAGAAGCGGCGGCGGAGATGCTGCGAGACGCCGGCTGGATCGCGGGGCGGGAGTTTTGCCTGAACCTGCTGGACCACCATCAATCGTTTAGCGCGTTTATCACGGAAGTGCAGGCCAAACTCAAGGAGCTGGGTATCGGCGTGCTGCGCGTCGAAAAGGCCAACCTGGACAATCTGCTGTTCACCATGACCGTTTCGGAGGACTTGGACTGCTCCGGATTGCCGCTTTCGGGCACCACGGTTTGCGATTATGATGAAGGCTTCATCGCCGGCCTGCTCTACACTTATACGGGGAAAGCGTTTTCCGCCAAGGAAGTGGATTGCTGGGCAACCGGTGATCGAACGTGTCGTTTTGATGTCAAGCCGGATTTAAAGGTTGCGTGAACGAGCAGGATCGCCGCTATTTGGCCGCGGCGGCAGACAGGATCAAGAGGTTGCTGGGCGCGCGGAGCGCGACGCCGCTGCGCCCCGGCGAGCTGTCTTCCGACCTTCAGCCCTTTGCTGAGAGTTTTGATAAGCTGTTGGAGCATATGGAAATCTTGCGGCGTTTTACCATCACGCTCGCCAACGGAGACCTGAACTACGAAGCGCCGCCGCGCAATCATCTGCTCGACCCGCTCAAGCAACTCCAATCCAACCTGCGCCATTTGACCTGGCAAACCCAGCAAATCGCTGCGGGCAGCCTCGACCAGCACGTGGATTATCTGGGGGAATTTTCCGTCGCCTTCAACCAGATGATCCAGGGTCTTAGGGAAAAACGCGTCGCCGAGGAAAAGGTGCGCCATTTGAGCCTGCACGATGCGCTGACCGGGCTTTTTAACCGGACCTACTTCAACGAAGAACTGGAGCGGTTGCGCTCGATGCGGAATTATCCCAATTGCTTCGCGATCGCCGACTTGGACGGACTCAAACCCGTCAACGATACTTACGGGCATCAGGTCGGCGATCTGCTGATTCAAAGGGCCGCCCGCGTGTTGGAGTACGGGGTGCGCACCGAAGATGTGGTGGCGCGAATCGGGGGCGATGAATTCGCCGTTATTTTGTACGGTACCGAATTGGCGGCCGCCGAGGCGGTCATGGCCCGAATCCGCCAAGCGGTGGATGCGTATAACCAGCGCAACCAAACCCTACCTATTTCCCTGTCGCTGGGCGTCGCTATCGCCAGCGATCACACCGGACTGGAAGAAGCTTTACGGCGGGCGGATCACGCGATGTATCAGGATAAAATGCAACGGAAAGGCAAAAGCCGAAGCAAGCCCCGGGAGCCCAAGAGCGCTCGCCGGCTCTGAATCCTGCGGCTTGCCCGCAAGCGACCACCCCTGCGCCGGTCCGACTTCGCTCACAGCAACAGGGCGATGGCATGAACGGCGATCCCCTCGCCGCGTCCGATGTAACCCAGCCGTTCGGTGGTGGTCGCCTTGACGTTAACCTGATTTGGAGCGATCTTCAGATCGGAGGCGATGTGCGCTCGCATGGCGGAAATATGCGGGGCCACGCGCGGCGCCTGGGCGATGACGGTGGCGTCCACGTTGCCGACCACCAGTCGCTGGCCCGCGAGCAACTCCATGACCCGGCGCAGCAGAAGCCGGCTGTCGATTCCCTTGAATTCCGCGCTGCTGTCGGGAAAATGCTGGCCGATATCGCCCAGACCCGCCGCGCCCAGCAAGGCATCGCACAAGGCGTGCAGCAGCACGTCGCCGTCGGAATGGGCGATCAACCCGCGCGCGTGCGGGATGCGAACCCCCCCCAAGGTGATGAACTCACCTTCGCCGAAGGCGTGTACGTCAAAACCGTGACCGATGCGCATACCACCGTTCGTCCGGGTAGCTACGTTAGCGGGCGGAAGCGGCGCGGCTCAGAAAAAACTCCGCCAGGGCCAAGTCTTCCGGGTGAGTAATTTTGAGATTGTCGGCCCGGCCTTCGACCAACCGCGGTGAGAAGCCCGCCGCTTCCATCGCTGCCGCCTCGTCGGTGACCAGCAGCCCGCGCGCCAATGCGGCGCGCAACGCGGCATGGAGGTTCTCCAAGCGGAACATCTGCGGGGTCAGGGCGTGCCAGAGCCGCGACCGGTCGACCGTCGTCTCGCTCCGGCCGGCGGCGTCAGCCCGTTTCAAGGTATCGCGAACCGGCGCCGCCAGCAGTCCGCCGATGGGATCGTCGGATAACTCGCCCAGCAATCGATCCACGTCTGCTTCCCGCAAGCAGGGCCGGGCGGCGTCGTGCACCAAAACCCAATCCTGCGGTAAAGCCTGTTCCCGCAAGACCTCCAAGCCGTTCAGAACCGAGTGACAGCGTTCCGCGCCGCCGGTTGCAGTCAGTACGGGCTTGGCGGTGGCGAGTTCGGCGGCGATGCTTGGCCACCAGCGATCCGCGGCGTCCACGGCGACCACCGCGCCGGCGATGCGAGGGTGCTCCAGCAGGGTTGCCAGGGTGTGAACGATGACCGGTCGGCCGAGTAACGTCAAATACTGCTTGGGAATGCTCGCGCCCAGCCGCTTGCCGGCGCCAGCGGCTGGCACCAAGGCCCAATAGCGCGCGGTGTTCATCGCTTGAGGGGTACGGGCGGTCACTGGGCCGGTTGGACCGGACCCTTGGGGACGGCCGGGGGTGGCGTGGGCTGTTCCAGTAGGCGATAGAAGGTTTCATCCTGGCGGATCATGCCCATTTCGGAGCGCGCCCGTTCCTCGATGGCGGTCAGTCCGGTTTTCAAGTCCTTGATGTCGGCTTCCAGCGCGCGATTGCGCTCGTTCAGCGCCGCGTTTTGTTCGGTTTGCGCTTGCACGGAGATGCGCAAGGCATAGCTTTGCCTGACGCCGTCCTCGTCGATCCAAAGCAAGTATTGCAACGTGACCAGCGCGGCGATCAGTGCCGCAACCAAACTCTGCATGATTCGACTGATCTGACAGGAGGTGAAGGGCGGGGCATGGAGAGTTGGCGGTTTGATCTGGCCCCTTCACCCTCAGCGCCAAACCGGGATGAGGGTGAAACGGGCAACGGGCTTGGAATGCGCTTCGGACTCCGGTAGAGGCCGAAGCGCTCCCAGGCAGTTAAGGTTTAGCCGGGAAAGACGTTGAAGGCTTTCTTACCCGGATAGACGGCGGCGGAACCCAGTTCGCCTTCGATCACCAAAAGACGATTGTACTTGGCGACGCGGTCGGAGCGGCTGAGCGAGCCGGTCTTGATCTGGCTGGCGGCGGTGGCGACGGCCAAATCGGCGATGGTGGTGTCCTCCGTCTCGCCGGAACGATGCGAGGAGATTGAGGTATAGCCGGCATCGGCGGCCATCTTGATCGCGGCC
>DPWB01000204.1 GCA_003527885.1 Candidatus Competibacteraceae bacterium | reverse complement strand
ACTGGGCCAAATGACCCGGCTCATCGCCGGTTTCGGCGGCTTCCTGGGCCGCACGCGCGATGGGCACCCCGGCCCCAAAGCTATTTGGGAAGGAATACAGAAAGTCCATGCCTTCGCCCTCGGTATCGCCGCCGCTCAACAGGCTTTTAGCCCACCCGGCTGAGTTGTGGGGAATCGAGTGGGTTTAGAAGGAGGTGAATACTCGATTTTCTGTTCTCATTTCGGTTTCGGAACTGTGGGTAAAGTTGGCGAACTATCAGTTTCCTTCCCATCGGAATATGACATGCGCTCGTGATTTAGTGGATTCGATCAGCGCCGCGTTGGGGTCGTCGGTTCGGGCAACCCAGTCTCGCGCCGCTTGGGGCGAGCGGCCAATTCATCGGCCGGCTGCGTCCTGAGGCGGCGCAGCAGGGTGACGTAGCCCGCACTATCGAAGGTATCTTCCGCGCCCTTGCGCGTAGCCCGGCCCAGACGAGCCAGTTCCCCGCTGGCGAGGTGAAAACCGTCCATGGGAACCGCCGCCGCTCGCTTGCCGAAATGGTCGAGCAAGCGGTGCGCGAGGGTGGATTTGCCCGAACCCGGCGGTCCAACGATCCCCAGTATCTTGCGCTCGCCGCTGGCCAGCAGTGCCTCCAGCCGCGCCCGATAGAGTTGCCCGATCATCTCAACAGGCCCGCCATTTCGAAAACGCGAGCGATCAGCTTCGCTCCAGAAATGCCACCCGGTTGTGCAGCCGCTTCACCCAGCTTTCCGTCAGGCCCACGGCGTCGGCCAGCGCCTGCAATTCTTGCGGGTCGGGACGGTGCTGGTTGACCACCGTCCAGAAATAATCCAAGGTCAGTTCCGGGTTGGGTCGCGCTTGCAAGGTGATGGGCGCGCCGCGCTCGACCGCGCCTTCCTGGATCACCCGGTAGTACCAGCCGGTGATGCGTTCGTCCAGCACGAAGTGCGCCAAGTCGTCCTCGCCGAAGCGTTGGTTGATCTTCGAGCACGGCGTGCGCGGTTGGGAAACTTCCAGCTCCACATTGTCCCCCAGCCGGTAACGGTCGCCGACGCACACCGTCCGTTCGGTCATGCCGGTGCTGGAAAGGTTTTCGCCCAACCCGCCCGGCGCGGCATGTATCGCCGCCGCCGGGAAGCGCGCCGCGATCCGGGCATAGTGGTCGGGCGCATAGTGGTGTACCGCTTTCTCCGGGCCGCCGTGGTAGCGGCGGTCGGCTTGGTAGTCGCCTACCAGGCCCAGGCGTTGCACCGTCGCTCGCTCTACCGGTTCCTTGAACAGGCCGGTTCGATGGCCGGTCGCCTCCATGATCCGAATTTCGCCAATGAATAAGCCATCCACGGTCCACATCAACCATCACCCCGCTTGCTGGAAAACAGGCCACAGCCGTTTTCGACCCTTATTCCGTTGCCTTGGCCATCGCCATGGAACAGCAAGCGCTTACGGCGTGGTTCCAGCAACAGCTCGCACTCCGTCTTGGCTTCCAGCAATGCCAAGGCATTATTTGAAAACAAAAAAGCGCTGCCCGGCTCCAAAATAAAATCCTGGCGCATTCCCTCCACGGTCAGCCATAACCTACCGCGTAGGACCCGCACGCGGGCGTTTTTGGCGCCCCGGAGTCCGACGAGCGTATCGGGTTGTAGGACAAAGGGTTTGGAACTCAGCGTCAGCTTCATGGCGACCTCCTGGCAAGAATGCCGTGCGATCTGCTTGGAATCCCAGCATAGATATCTGCTCCGAAGCCTTACAGCCACAGTCGGTTAAAATTGTCATGGTCGCAGTTGAGAAAACAGGCTACTGTACCGGTCGAAAAATCAGGGTTCTGTGTCTGCCCGCCAGCGCCGCTTTTCCACAGAATGGGCCAACTCACCCCTAGCACACCGCAAGCATGATGCTGTATGAACGCTTGGCTGACGAACTGGCGGCGTTGATCGCCAAAGGACGGCTGCGTCCGGGCGACCGCCTGCCGTCGATCCGTCGCCTATCCGAACAGAAGCAGCTTTCCATTTCCACGGTCGTTCAAGCCTTGCGCCAACTGGAAGATCGCGGATGGGTAAAGGCCAGACCGAAGGCAGGTTATTTCGTCGGTGGTCCGTCGCTTCTGTTGCCCGAACCACAGCCCGCCGCCATCGAATATCAGCCCACCGATGTGGCGGTCACCCAGCGCCTGCTGGCGGTGCTGCGGGCCAACGATTCCCGCGACTTCGTGCCGTTCGGCAACGCTTATCCCGCGCCGGAATTGTTGCCAGTTACCCGCATCCTCCGACTCTACGGCCAAGTGGCGCGGCGTTATCCCAGACTCTTGACCGACGCCGGCAATACCTGGACGCACAATAACCTTTCAGCCTTGACCCGACAGATCGTCAAGCATTCGATGGAGTGGGGCAAGGTACTCGACCCGGCCGAAATCACCATTACTAATTCCTGCGCCGAAGCGATCAATTTATGCCTGCGGGTGGTGACCAAGCCTGGCGATACGGTGGCGGTGGAATCGCCGACCCATTTCGTGTTTCTGCAAATTCTGGAAAATTTGGGCTTGAAGGCACTGGAGATTCCTTGTCACGCCCAACTCGGGCTGTCGGTCGAAGCGCTGGAACTGGCGACCCGGTTGGACGCCGTGCGCGCGTGCCTGCTGATTCCCAACGCCAACAACCCGCTGGGCACCACCATTCCAGAGGACCACAAACGCCGCATCGTCCGCCTGCTGGCCGAGCGCGATATTCCCGTGATCGAGGATGACATCAGCGGCGATTTCCATTTCGAGGGGCCGCGCCCGCCGCCGCTCAAGGCCTTCGACGAAACCGGCAACGTCATGCTGTGCTCTTCGCTCTCCAAATCCTTGAGTTCGGGCATCCGCGTGGGCTTCGTCGCCGGAGGTTGTCACAAAAGCGAGATCGATCTGCAAAAAGCGCTGCTCAACGGAATCACCAATCCCATTTCGCAGCAGGTGGTGGCGGAATTCATGGAATCGGGTGGTTACGACCGCCACCTGCGAACGCTGCGGCGGGCGCTGGCCCGGCAGGTGCAATGCGTCAGCGCGGCGATCACGGAGCACTTTCCAGCGGGCTGCCGCATTTCTCGGCCCAAGGGCGGCTATGTGCTTTGGGTGGAATTACCAGAGCGCTTCGACGCCAACGCCCTACATCGGGAGGCAATCGCCGCCAGCGTGGCGTTTACGCCCGGCGATCTGTTTTCCGCTTCAGGTCTGTATCGCAATTATTTACGCATCTGCTGCGGCTATCCGTGGAATGCTAGGTTGGCCGTCGGCGTCGAAATATTGGGGCGGCTGCTGGCGAAACAACAGCCTGGATAGCGCTTGCTACCGACACTCCCCGACCGAGCCCGGCCGGCAGCGCTGGCGGTTCACCCAAATCGTGCTGTCGAGCTTGGCGTCGGTGAAGTGCGCGCCGTCGATGCGGGCGTCGGCCAGCGTCGCTTCCGACAGTTCCGCACCGGTGAAATCGGCCGCCAGCAGGTTTGCGCCATCCAGTTTGGCCCCCCGGAGTTTGGAATGGGTCATGACCGCATTTTCCAGAACCGCCCGGCTGAGCGTCGCCCCGCTCAAATCGGCGTCGGGTAGCTTGGCGTCGGTCAGGTTCGCCTGCGCCAAGACGGCTTTACTCAGGTTTGCGCCGCTCAAATCGGCCGCGGTGAGATCGGCCTGATCCAACCGCGCCCCGCTCAAATCGGCGTTGCTCAGATTCGCGTGCGGCAGGGTGGCGCGCTCCAGCCGCGCGCCGGCCATGCTGGCGTTGGCGAAAATCGCTTGCTCCAGTTTTGCCGAGACCAGCCGCGTTCCGACCAGCGCCGCGCCGGAGAAATCGGCCCGACCCAGCGCCGCGCCGCCCAAATCCGCGCCGCTCAGCCGGGCGTTGGTCAGCTTGACGCCCGTTAAATTGACTTGGGTCAGCACCGCCTCACGCAAGTCCGCCCCCTGCAAATCGATACCTTGTTTATCGCAGTGCAACCAGTTGACCCGCCGGGCAGGCGGGTCGTCGCAGGCGCTCCAACCGAGAGCGGGCCAATACAGCAAGACCAACAAAAACGGCGGTAGCAAAGCGGTAGCCGGGCGGCAAAGCGTCACAATCGTCCTCCCATTACGTTGCTTTGGCATCGAACACCAAATCGACGACTTGCTGGAAGCGCTCCACAAAGTGAACGGTCAAGCCTTCTTTGATGTGATCGGGCAGCTCCTCGACATCGCCCCGGCAGCCTTCCGGCAAAATCAACTCGAACAGGCCGACCCGGCGGGCGGCGATCACTTTCTCGCGAATCCCGCCCACCGGCAAGACCTGCCCGGTCAAGGTCAGCTCGCCGGTCATCGCCAGCGGCCGGCTCGGCTGTTGGCCGCGCGCCAGCGACAGCAGGGCGGTCGCCATGGTGATGCCGGCGCTGGGGCCGTCCTTGGGGGTCGCCCCTTCCGGGACGTGCAGGTGGACAAACGCCTCGTCGAAGAACTTGGGATCGGCCTGATAGCCCTCCAAATGCGCGCTGATGTAACTGTAGGCGATGTTGGCCGATTCCTGCATCACCTCGCCCAGCCGGCCGGTCAGCTTGAAGCCCCGGTTCTTGGTGTGGATCAGGCTGGCTTCGATGCTGAGCGTCGCCCCGCCCATCGCGGTCCAGGCCAAGCCGGTCACCACGCCGACGCCGGACATCAGCGTTTCGAGCTTGAACGGGGGCTTGCCCAGGTAGTCGTCGAGCTGCGCGGCGTCCACCGTGATCGCCCCTTCGCGGCCCTGGACGATTTCCACCGCGATCTTGCGCACGATCCGGCCCAGTTGTTTTTCCAGGTTGCGCACCCCGGCCTCGCGGGCGTAACCCTCGATGATCTGGCGCAACGCCGCGTCGTCGAGCTGGATGCGGTCGCGATCCAGCCCGCTGCGCTCCAGCAGTTTCGGCCACAGGTGGTTGCGGGCGATCTGCACCTTTTCGTCGGTGATATAGCCGGACAGCCGGATGGTTTCCATCCGATCCAGCAGCGGCCCCGGAATGGTGTCGAGCTGGTTGGCGGTGCAGATGAACAATACCTTGGACAGATCGAAGCGCACGTCCAGATAATGGTCGAGAAACTCCGCGTTCTGTTCGGGATCGAGCACCTCCAGCAGGGCGGAGGCGGGATCGCCCCGGAACGATGCGCCGATCTTGTCGATCTCGTCGAGCATGATGATCGGGTTGGCGGTCTTGGATTCCCGCAACGCCTGGATGAACTTGCCCGGCAGCGCGCCGATGTAGGTGCGGCGGTGGCCCTTGATTTCGGCCTCGTCGCGCATCCCGCCCAGGCTGAAGCGGTAAAATTTGCGGTCCAGCGCGTCGGCTACCGAGCGGCCGATGGAGGTCTTGCCGACGCCGGGCGGGCCGACCAGTAGGATGATGGAACCGCCGACCTGGCCTTTCAGCGCGCCCACCGCCAGAAACTCGATGATGCGGTCTTTCACGTCGCCCAGTCCGTCGTGGTCGCGGTCGAGAATGTCGCGGCCGTGCTTCAAGTCCAGATTGTCGGTGGAATAAACGCCCCACGGCAGTTCGGTCATCACGTCCAGATAGTTGCGGGTGACGGCGTATTCCGGCGAGCCGGTTTCCAGGATCGACAGCTTCTCCAGTTCCTCCTCGATCCGCTTCATGGGGGCTTCGGGAACGGTCTTGGTCGCCAACCGCTCGCGGAAGCGGTCCACGTCGGCGGTGCGGTCGTCCTTGGCGATGCCCAGTTCCTGCTGGATGGCCTTGAGCTGCTCGCGCAAGAAGAACTTGCGCTGGTGCTCGCTCATCTTCTCCTCGACCTGCTTGCGGATGTGGGTCTGGAGCTGGGCGACTTCCAGCTCCTTCTTGATCAGCACGATCACTTTTTTCATCCGCTCCAGAATCGGCGCGGTGGCGAGGATATCTTGCAATTCCTCTTTGCTCGCCGTGGTCAGGCTGGCGGCGAAATCGGCCAACGGCGAGGGATCGTGGGTGTTGAAACGGTTGAGGAAGAATTTCAGTTCCTCGGAATACAGCGGGTTGAGCGGGATCAGCTCTTTCAGGGTGTTGATGATCGCCAGCGAATAGGCGCGCAACTCCTCGACGCCGGCCTCGTCTTCCTCGTTCAGATACTCGACCTGGACCTGGTAAGGCGGCGTCTCGGACAGCCAGCTTTGAATGCGAAACCGTTTCAAGCCTTGGGCGATGAATTGCAAGCGGCCTTCGTTGCGGGCCAACTGGTGCATCCGCGCGACCGTGCCCACATCGTAAAAATCGGCGGGACTTTCGGCTTTTTCCGCGCTGTCGGGTTTGACCAGCATCAGGCCGATAACCCGTTGCTCGCGTTCGGCGGCGGCCTCGACCGTGGGCAACCACGGTTCTTCGTTCAGCAGCAACGGCAGCGCCTGCGCCGGAAAAAACGGCCGTTCGGACAGCGGCAATAAATAGAGCGTGCTGGGCAAAATATCGGCGGCGGCGACGATGGGGTTGGCGGCCGTGCCGCCGGGGGTGTCGTCTTCACGCACGACTTCCGCTTCGAGGGCTTCGAGTTCGTGATCGGTCATGCTGGTTCTCGCGGCTGAGAGGGAATTTATCCCTAAATGCGGGCGAGCTAAGGGATTATCAAGGGGCGTCAACCAGCCCCGACCAGAATCGGCTGGCCGGCGCGGTCCGCGCTTATCTGCCGGCTTTGCGCAGCACGATCCGCCGGAACCAGCCACCGGCCAGCGCCGGCTGGTCGGAGACGACTTCCAGTCCCGGCGTTTGGGCCAGCACCCGCTCGAACACCACGTCGGTGCGGGTGGCCAGCAGTCCCAGCAAGGGGCTGATCAGCCGGCGTACCGGCGCTGCCTGGCCGGGCCGCAGAAATTTGTCGAGGACCAGCAGCTGGCCGCCGGGCCACAGCACCCGCGCCGCTTCCGCCAGCACCCGCTCCGGCTGGGGAGTCACCGCCAGTATGAGATGCAACACCACGCTATCGAAGGTGGTATCGGGATAGGGCAGGCGGCGGGCGTCCCCCACGTCGAGCCGGATCGGCAGACTCGCGGCGGCGGCCTTGCGGCGGGCGCGCTCCAGCATGGCGGGGGTCAGGTCGAGGCCGGTGTAGCGCGGCCCGCGCGGCAACAGCGGGATGTCCAAACCGCTGCCGACGCCGACCAGCAACACGTCGGCGTCCGGCGTTTGCGGCAACAGCGCCAGATTGCGTTGCCGCGCGGCGGCGGTGAACGGCGCGACCACGCCATCGTAAAGCGGCGCCAGCAGGGTGTAGCTATAACGCAGCGACACAGGCAGCGGACCTCGTTCGACCGTCAGTGCAGGGTGCGGGGAATGGACAGGACGAACACCGGGATATCGGCGTCGAAGGTGATGCCGTCATCGGCCAACATTTGGTAGCTGCCCTTCATGCTGCCGACCGACGTTTCCAGGATCGCGCCGCTGGTGTACTGGAAGCCCTCGCCGGGGCGCAGATACGGTTGCTCGCCGACCACGCCCTCGCCGCGCACTTCCTCGATCTTGCCGTTGGAGTCGGTGATGATCCAGTGCCGGCTGAGCAGCTTGGCGGGAATGTTGCCGTGGTTCTGGATCACCACGGTGTAGGCGAAAACGTAACGGTCGTGGGCCGGGTCCGATTGTTCGTCCAGATAGAACGCCTGTGCGGCCACTTTGATGGTGTAATCGGTTTTGCCCTTGGCCATGCAGGAACAGCTCCAGAGTGTGAGAGGGGACGCCAAAGCCTGCGGGGTGAGCGTCGATGCCGGGCCTTGAGAACGTTGAGGCGATTGTAGCAACTATTCGTTTGGCCGCGGACGGTCCCGACGCCGGCCGGAGCGTGGCGGGCGGATCGCGTCAGAGCGCGAAACGATCCCGCCCGTCCTGCTTGGCGCGATAGAGCGCCTCGTCGGCATGTCGCAGCCAGCTCGAAAGCTCGTCCTGGGGGTTGAGTTCGGCGACTCCGACCGAGACCGTGACCGAGACCTCGTGATTTTCGTAGTGAATTCGCAAGGCCCGCACCGCTTGCAGCAGTCTTTTCGCCAGCATCGCGGCGACATCGGTGGAAACCTCTTGCACGATGATCGCGAACTCTTCGCCGCCGTAGCGAGCCACGAAATCGCTGCGGCGCGGAAAGGTTTGGGCGCAGCAGTCGGCGAATTTCTTGAGTACCAGGTCGCCCGCCAAATGCCCGAACTGGTCGTTGATCCGCTTGAAGTGGTCCAGGTCGGCCATCAGCAGGCAGGCGGGTTGGCCGGAAAGCTTGTTGAATTCGAAGGTGCGTTGCAACTGCTGGTCGAACGCCTTGCGGTTGTACAGCCGGGTCAAGGGGTCCAGCTCCATCTCCCGCCGCGCCGCGCTCAGCTCCTCGCGCATGGCTCTCAGTTTGCCGGACAGTTGCTTGAGGGTGTCGCGCTGCGCTTGCTGGCGCTGTTCGGCGATGGCGCCGATCACGCCGATCACCCGCATGGCCTCTTGTTTGAGCCTTTCTGGCGGCGCATTGCTTTCGATCGCGCTTTTGAGGCGGTTGAGCTGGTCGGCGATTTGAGTCTGGTCTTCCTGGTTTTCGGCGATGACCTTGCCCAGCGTATCGATGAAATCGCCGAGAACGTTGCGGATTTCCTTGAAGTGGGTGGCAACGAAGGTTTTTTCCTGTTGCCGCAACTGGGTGACGAACTCGCGCAGGCCTTGCCAGTTGCGTTCGGCGAGCGCGCTGGCGTCGGCGTTGTCGGCGGCCCCTGGGTGGGGCGAACCGACCAGGATATGCCTGGCCCATTGCTCGCAGAGTCCGTTGACGGTTTGCGCGCTGTATTGGTCGAGATCGAAGGCGTATTTGCCCAGGATGCGCAGCAACCCCGCGGCGGCATCCAGCGCGGAATCGCCGTCGGCCGAAGCTTTGGGGTTTGCCGATTGCGGTTCATCCGGCGGTTTTTTGTCGCTTTTCTTGGCAAAGAACATGGCTACCCCCGCGGGGAGAACAGCAAAATCGGGCGTGAATCGCTAGCGCTTGGCGCAGGCTTCTCGATCCTCTTTCAAGCGTCCGCCACCGAAGGCAACCCCGACAGCGCCATCGCCAGTTCGGCTTCGTCGTAATCCTGATCGGTCAATTTGCCGGCGAAATAGTCCGTGTAGGCCTGCATGTCGAAGTGGCCGTGGCCGGACAGGTTGAACAGGATCGCTTGGCTGGTTCCTTCCTCCTTGCAGCGTAGCGCCTCGTCGATGGCGGCGCGCACCGCGTGATTGCTTTCCGGTGCGGGCAGTATGCCCTCGGCGCGGCCAAACAGCACGCCCGCTTCGAAACAGCCGATTTGGTGGTAAGCGCGGGCTTCGATCAGGCCCAGTTTTTCGGCGTGGCTGACCAGCGGGGCCATGCCGTGGTAGCGCAGCCCGCCGGCGTGAAAGCCGGGCGGGGTGAAGGTCGATCCCAGCGTGTGCATCTTGGTCAGCGGCGTCAGGTGCGCGGTGTCGCCGAAATCGTAGGCGTAACGGCCGCGCGTCAGGGTGGGGCAGGCCGCCGGTTCCACCGCCACGGCCCGCACCTTGGGGCCGCCACGCAGTTGCGCGCCGATGAAGGGAAAGGCGATGCCGGCGAAATTGGAACCGCCGCCGGCGCAGCCGATCACCACGTCGGCATAATCGTCGGCCATTTCCAGTTGCGCGATGGCTTCGAGGCCGGTCACGGTTTGATGCAGCAGCACGTGGTTCAAGACCGAACCGAGCGCGTAGTTGGTATCGTCGCGCTGGGCGGCGATTTCCACCGCTTCGGAAATGGCGATGCCGAGGCTGCCGGGGTGGTCCGGGCGACGGGCCAGCACGGCCCGACCGGAGGCGGTTTCCTCGGAAGGCGAGGCCACGCACCGCGCCCCGTAGGTCTCCATCAGCGCCCGTCGATACGGTTTCTGCCGGTAGGACACCCGCACCATGAAAACCTGCACCTCGATGCCGAACAGCGCGCCGGCGAAAGCCAGCGACGAACCCCATTGGCCGGCCCCGGTTTCGGTGGCGATGCGCTTGATGCCCGCTTCCCGGTTGTAGAACGCCTGCGCGACGGCGGTGTTGGGTTTGTGGCTGCCGGCGGGGCTGACACCCTCATACTTGTAATAAATTCGCGCCGGGGTATCCAGCGCTTTTTCCAGCCGGCGGGCGCGATAAAGCGGGCTGGGCCGCCACTGCCGGTAAATCTCCCGCACCGGTTCCGGAATCTCGATGTCGCGCTCGGTAGCGACTTCTTGCATGATCAGCGCCATCGGAAACAGCGGGGTCAGATCGTCCGGGCCGATGGGTTGTAGCGCTGTC
>DPWB01000237.1 GCA_003527885.1 Candidatus Competibacteraceae bacterium | reverse complement strand
GGAGATGTGTATAAGAGACAGTCATATTCGTTGTAGAGGATCTCGACATGGAGCGGAATCGTGTTGGTTTGGCCACGGATGTGTCCAGAGACCACCGACACCGCGCCGAACTCCCCCATGGCCCTGGCGTTGCACAAGATGACCCCGTAAAGCAAACCCCATTTGATGTTCGGCAAAGTGACGTGCCAGAAGGTTTGCCAGCCGGACGCGCCCAAGACGATGGCCGATTCCTCGCTGTCCCGCCCTTGCGCCTCCATCAACGGGATCAACTCGCGGGCGACGAAGGGGCAAGTGACAAACACGGTGGCCAGCACCAGACCCGGCACGGCAAAGATGATTTTCACATCGTGGGCGATCAGCCACCCGCCAAACCAGCCTTGCGCGCCGAACAGCAGCACGTAAATCAAGCCGGCCACCACCGGCGAAACCGAAAACGGCAAATCGATCAAGGTGGCCAGCAGGTGCTTGCCGGGAAAATCGAACTTGGCGATGGCCCAGGCCACCGAAACCCCAAACACTAGATTGAGGGGTACGGCGATGGCGGCGACCAACAACGTCAAGCCGATGGCCGACAGCGCGTCCGGCTCCACCAGCGC
The DNA here is from genome assembly GCA_003527885.1 of Candidatus Competibacteraceae bacterium. Classification (GTDB taxonomy): domain Bacteria; phylum Pseudomonadota; class Gammaproteobacteria; order Competibacterales; family Competibacteraceae; genus Competibacter_A. The sequence goes on along the minus strand of DPWB01000237.1, from coordinate 5,071 downwards.
GGCCAGATAAACGCTCCAACCCCGGCGCAGCGCCTCGGCGAAGACGGTCGCCAACGGCAACACCAGAAACAGGGCGAAAAACCCTAGCGCGATCGCGAGCAGCACGCCCTTCACCCAGGCGGGCTCGCGGGTGGCGGCGCTCGCCTCGAAGCGCCGCGCGTGGACGGTCCAGTGGGTGGCGACGGCGGCGCCCACGGTCAAGACCTCGCCCGGCTGCGGTTGGCCCAGATTTGCAAGCCGTTGATCAAAAACAACAACGCAAACGAGACCACCAGCATCACCACGGCGATGGCCGTGGCGCCGGCATAATCGAATTGTTCCAGCTTGCTGATGATCAGCAAGGGGGTGATTTCCGAGACCAGCGGCACGTTGCCGGCGATGAAGATGACCGAGCCGTATTCGCCGACCGCCCGCGCGAAGGCCAGCGCAAAGCCGGTGAGCAGCGCCGGCAGCAGCACCGGCAGCACCACCCGCCAGAAGGTTTGCCAGCGGTCCGCGCCGAGACAGGCGGCGGCTTCCTCCAGTTCGGTATCCAGCTCTTCCAGCACCGGCTGCACCGTGCGCACCACGAACGGCAAGCCGATGAAGGTCAGCGCGACCAGAATACCCAACGGGGTGAAGGCGACCTTGACCCCCAGCGGTTCCAGCCATTGGCCCAGCCAGCCGTTGCCGGCGTAGATGGCGGTCAGCGCGATGCCGGCGACCGCCGTGGGCAAGGCGAAGGGCAGATCCACCAGCGCGTCCACCACCCGCTTGCCGGGAAAGCTGTAGCGCACCAGCACCCAGGCGAAAATCAACCCGAACACGCCGTTGAGCGAAGCGGCCAGCAGCGCGGTGCCGAAGGTCACGCGATAAGAGGCCATCACCCGCGGCGCGCTGACGGTCGCCCAGAACTGTTCCCAGTCCAGCGTCGCGGATTTTAAAAACACCGCGCTCAGCGGCACCAGCACGACCAGGCCCAGATAAAACAGACTGTACCCCAGGGTCAGCGGCAGTCCCGGCAAGACGCGGGGCGTCTTGGCCACGGCCATCAACGGTTCACCACGATCTGGTCGTACACGCCCCCGTCGGCGAAATGGGTTTGTTGCGCCTTGGCCCAGCTCCCGAACACCTCATCGACGGTAAACAGTTGCAGCGGCTTGAATTGCCCGGCATGTTTCCAGAACACCGCCTCCAGCCGCGGCCGGTAAAAGTGGCGGGCGATGATCTCCTGGGCCGCCGGGGAATAGAGGAATTCCAGATACGCCTGCGCCTGTTTGCGCGTGCCTTTCTTGTCCACCACCTTGTCCACCACCGCGACCGGCGCTTCCGCCTCGACGCTGATGGAGGGATAAACCACGTCGAATTGACCGGCCCCCAGCTCGCGATTGATCAGCACCGCTTCGTTTTCGAAAGTCACCAGCACATCGCCCATGTTGCGCTGGGTGAAGGTGGTGGTGGCACCGCGCCCGCCGCCGTCCAGCACCGGCACGTTGCGAAACAAGCGGGTCACGAACTCGCGCGCCGCCGCGTCATCGCCGCCTTTCTTCACCGCATAACCCCAAGCCGCCAGATACGTGTAGCGGCCGTTACCGGTCACCTTGGGGTTGGGCACGATCACCGCCACGCCCGGCTTGGCCAAGTCATCCCAGTCGCGGATGTTTTTGGGATTGCCTTTGCGCACCAGGAAAATCGTGGTGGAGGTGTAGGGGGCGCTGTTGTGAGGGAGTCGCTTGCGCCAGTCTTCCGACACCACGCCGGAGCGCGCCAACAGGTCGATGTCGGTGACCTGGTTCATGGTCACCACATCGGCCTCCAGGCCGGAGGCCACCGACAGCGCTTGCTTGCTGGACCCGCCGTGGGACTGCTCGACCGTGACCCGTTCGCCCGCAGTTTTCGCCCAGTGTTCGACGAAGGCGGCATTGATATCTTTGTACAGCTCCCGCGTCACATCATAGGCGACATTCAACAGCGTGACCTCCGCTTGGGCGGCGCCCAACCAGAGAACGGCGACCCCTGCCAGCAGAGTACGGACCAACCGCAAAAACCTCATGAGCGATCTCCGAAAAAATTTATAACAATATTGAGCCAATAATCTTAGAATAATCTAGTTAAATCCTTACAGTTTTTTGTGCGCTTCTTTCGAAGCGTGACGGCAGATCGGCGATCAGCATGAGGAAAACGACGGAAAAGTGGGCAACTAGCACAACGCGCGGACAAAGCCCGCAACCGCAATGCCAGGCCGAGCAAGCCGCGCGGCAAGAACCAGGGTGATCTATGGTGTCGTTTCGCTGGATTCTGGCGGCCATCCTGCTGGCGGCCGCATTCCCGTCCCCCGGCGCTGACTACCATCAGCCGCCGCCGCTGGACGCCGCGCCGCAAGATAAATACGGCGATCTGGTGCGGATGGGCCACGCCATCGTCACCGACACCCCCAACAAGGCGTCCCGTTACACGGGTCCCGGCAACCGTCTTTCCTGCACCAACTGCCATCTGGACGCCGGCCGCAAGGGGGACGCCGCGCCGCTGTGGGCCGCTTTCGTGGCGTTTCCGGCGTGGCGGATGAAAACCGACCGGGTCGATACCTTCGACGAGCGGGTGCAACAGTGCTTCCGCTATTCGCTGAACGGCATTCCGCCGGCCTTCGGCTCGATCGAACTGATCGCCATCGCCTCCTACGCGCGCTTCCTCGCTCAAGGTTTGCCGATCCATTCGGAAACGCCGGGGCGCGGTTTTCCGCTGCTCGGCAAGGTGGGGCTGGACCCGAACCGGGATCGCGGCCGCACCGTTTACCGGCAACGCTGCTTGAGCTGCCACGGCGAGGATGGAACCGGCCAAGCCGGAATGCCGCCGCTGTGGGGCTTGGGCAGCTATAACAAAGGTGCCGGCATGGCGAACATCCCCACGGCCGCCGCTTTCATCAAGGCCAACATGCCGCTCGGCGCACCGGTGTTGACCGATCAAGAAGCCCTGGATGTCGCGGCCTACATGAACTCGCAACTGCGCCCGCCCGACCCCCGCCAGGGCCTGCTCAGCATCTTCCGATGAGCGCGGAACTCCGCGCGTCCCATCTCTTGGCGGGCGTGGCCGCCAGCCGCCAGGACTGGCTGCCCGGCCTGCTGGCCGCCCTGCTGACCTTGCCGCAAGCCATCGCCCTGGCGACGCTGGCGGGTATGCCGGTGGAACACGGCCTCTACCTGTCGTTGCTGCCGGCCTTGGCGGCGACTTTGATCGGCAACTCCCGCGTGGCCCTGTCCGGTCCCAACACGGCGGCGAGCATCCTGCTGTATGCGTCGGCGACGCTGTTCGCCACCCCCTACAGTCCGGTGTACGTCAATCAGGTTTTGCTGACCACCTTTTTCGCCGCCGTGTTCCAGTTCGCCTTCGTCTTGCTGCGCGCGGGCAATCTGTTTCTCGACCTGCCGATTTCGGTGGCACAAGGGATCATCGCCGGAACGGGGGTGCTGATCCTGTCCCAGCAAGTGGGGCCGCTGTTGGGGGTGATCATCAACGGCCAAGGCTTCATCGAGTCGCTGGGCCAAGCGCTGTGCTTCGACGCCAAGAACTACTGGCCGCTGTTGGTGGGCGCGGTCGCGGTCGCGGCCGGATTGACCGCGAAGCTTTTCCGGCTCGGCCGCTACCATCTGCTGATCGCGCTCGCCGCCGGTTGGCTGGCCGCCGATGTCTGCGACCTGTTGATCGGCAGCGCCAACACCGCGTTCGAACGGCTGGGCCATTTGAACCTTTCGATCCGCGTGTTCAGCGTGCCGACGGTCAACTGGACCGAACTGGTGGCGCTGTTCGCCGCCGTCAGCGACGGCTTGGCGGTGGCGGCGGTGGGCTCCTTGCAAGCCGCCATCATGGCCCGGACCACCTCGATGCTGATCAAGGAACCGATGGCCGTCAACCGCGACATCCTCGGTCAGGCGGTGATGAATCTTTTGGCGACCTTCACTTCCGGTTTCGCCGGGGCGACCAGCTTCAACCGCACCTTGGCCAACATCGAATCCGGCGCCCGCAGCCGGGCGGCGGGCGTGGTCGGTATCCTGGTTTTAGGGGTCGGCATGGCCATCACCGAACCCTGGCTGGCCCGAATTCCGTTGCCGGCGGTGGCGGGCGTCCTGGTGCTGGTGGCGATCGCGCTGATGAGCGGCTTCAAGGCGCTCGATTTAAAGAAGCCGCGCCAAACGGTCGAACTGCTGGCCACCGTGTTGGTCGCGGTGTTCTTCGGCCTGTTCTACGCGGTGTTGACCGGAGCCGGCCTGGCGTTCTATCACCGCGCCCTGGACCATCCGCAAAAACAGGTCCCGCCGATTTTGGAGGACTCCTAATTCGCGCCCCGGCGGGCGATCCCTTTGGGTTTGCGCTTCTTCAGCCGCAGCGCTTCCTTCTGGCGGCGTTCGGCCAAGTCGATCAGGATTTGCTGGACCCCGCGCGGGTCGTCGTTCTCGCCGGGCGTGCGTTGGATATAGCTGCCATCGGGCTGCATGTCCCAGGCGGAGCGCCGGTCCTTGAGCTGCACGTCGAGAATTTGGCGCAACTCCATCTGCAATTCGGGGGTGTCCACCGGCGCGACCACCTCGACCCGGCTTTCCAGATTGCGCTTCATGCAATCGGCCGACCCGATGAAATACTCCTCGTGGCCGTTGTTGTAAAAATAGAAAATCCGGGTGTGTTCGAGAAACCGCCCGACGATGCCCATGACCCGCACGTTGTCCGATACGCCGGGAACGCCGGGGCGTAGCCGACAGGTGTCGCGCACGATCAAATCGACCTGCACGCCGGCCTGAGAGGCCCGGTACAACGCGGCGGTGATGTCCTTGTCCTCCAGCGCGTTCATCTTGAACTGGACCCGGCCTGACTTGCCGGCCTTGGCGTGATTGATTTCGCGCTCGATTTTGGCCAGCAATGCCGGCTTGAGCACCTTGGGCGCTGGCAGCAGCTTGCGGTAATGGCGCTTGGGCACGTAGCCGGTAGTCAGATAATTGAACAGTTCGGTCAAATCCTCGCCGATGGCCGAATCGCAGGTCAGCAAGCCGAGATCGCTGTAGAGGCGGGCGGTGCCGGAATGGTAGTTGCCGGTGCCGATGTG
>DPWB01000102.1:4830-5439 GCA_003527885.1 Candidatus Competibacteraceae bacterium | reverse complement strand
GACCACCGAGATCTACACTAGATCGCTCGTCGGCAGCGTCAGATGTGTATAAGAGACAGATATATAAATATAGTATTGATCAATCAAGCTATGCAGTGTAATTCGGGCGAGGAAGCCGGCGCGGCGGCCTCCGACACGAAGGCCTGTGGTAGTACAATGCGAAGCCTGACAACTACGGTAAGGAGCGGCGGTAATGGGCAACCGGCTTTCCAAGATCTACACCCGTACCGGCGACGACGGGACGACCGGTCTGGGCAACGGCGAACGGGTGGCCAAGGACAGCCTGCGCATCGAGACCATCGGCGCGGTGGACGAATTGAATTGCGCCATCGGCCGAGTGTTGGTGCACGATCTGCGCGACGCCATGCGAGAGTGCTTGCAAGCGGTGCAGCACAAGCTGTTCGATCTGGGCGGCGAGCTGAGCATTCCGGGCTATCGGGCGATCGAGAGCGAGGATGTGGAGCGCCTGGAATCGGCCTTGAACGATTTTAACGCCCAGTTGCCGCCGCTGAAGGAGTTCATCCTGCCAGGCGGTGGCCGGGCGGCGGCGGACTGTCACATGGCTCGCGCGATCTGTCGCCGGGCCGAACGGCGGCTGGTGTCGCTGGG
>DPWB01000102.1:0-4703 GCA_003527885.1 Candidatus Competibacteraceae bacterium | reverse complement strand
CCGGCTGTCCGACCTGTTGTTCGTGCTGTGTCGCATCCTCGCCCGCGACGAGGGCGGCGTCGAAGTGCTGTGGCGCAACCCCGCCCGAAGCTAGAACGCGACTCTTGAGTCGAAGCTACTTGTCGCTTTGGTTCAGAGCTGGCTGATCCGCCAGCATCGGTGAATTTTAGGGTCGCGCGCGAAATCGGGTGGCAGGGTGCGCCGGCTCCAGTCCTCGAACGCCAATTCTGGCAAGCCGGCGCGATCCAGCCGAAAGTTGCGCTGGTTGGTCGAAAAGAGCAAAACGCCGTCGGGCGTTAATAGTCGGGCGGTTTGGCGCAGCAACGCGACATGATCGCGCTGGAGGTCCAGAATGCCGTCCATCCGTTTGGAATTGGAAAAAGTCGGTGGGTCGAGGAAGATCAAATCGTAACTGTCCCGCGCCTGGGCCAGCCATTGCCGGCAATCGGCCCGCACCAAGGCGTGTTTTGGACCGTGTAGGCCGTTCAGTCCGAAATTGCGCCGCGCCCAGTCCAGATAGGTGGCCGACAGATCGACCGTCGTGGTGCGGGTAGCGCCGCCCAGCGCCGCCCAGACGCTGGCGGTGCCGGTATAGCCGAACAAATTCAAGAAGCGCTGGCCGGCCGCCAGTTCGCCGATCAACCGCCGGGTCAGGCGATGGTCGAGAAACAGACCGGTGTCCAGATAATCGGTGAAATTGACCCAAAAGCGCGCCGGGCCTTCCCGGACCTCATGAAAGCGTCCCTGCGCGGCGAATTTCTGATACTGGCTGGCGCCTTTCTGGCGTTGCCGCGTTTTCAGAAAGACGTTTTCCGGCGGTAGCTCCAACACCGCCGGCAGCGCGGCCAACACCTGTTCCAACCGCTGGCGGGCGCGGCCGGGATCGACGGTGGCGGGTGGCGCGTATTCTTGTACGTGCAGCCACTGCTCGTAGCGATCCACCGCCACCGCGTATTCCGGCAAATCCGCGTCGTACAGCCGGTAGCAGCCGATTCCTTCCCGTTGCGCCCAACGCCCCAGATGGCGCAAGTTTTTTTGCAGGCGGTTGATGAAACCTGCGGCCCCGGCGGATGAGGCCCGTTCCAGCACGCGGGTGCGGGCGCGTTGGTCCGCCGTGTCCCGGTCCACGAAAAAGGCCGGTTCGACCCGAAAGCGCAGCAGGCGGCACTCCAGCGAACCGTTGTAAAAAACGTGGGTTTTTTCGGCGCGCAAACCCATCCGTTTGGCGAGTTCGGGATTGCCGGTGAACACCGCCGCCCGCCAGCCGACGAAGCGCGCTTTCAGATGATCGCCGAGTTGGCGGTAAAGCGGTCCCCATTCCTCCCGCTCGCCCAGCCGCTCGCCGTAAGGTGGATTGGCGATCAGCAGGCCGGGAGCACCGTTCGGAGGAACGAGGTCGGCCAGTTCCCGGCATTCGCTACGGATGCGGTCGGCCACGCCGGCGCGCAGAGCGTTGCCGGCGGTCGCCCGCACCGCCTTGGGGTCGCGGTCGCTGGCGATGATCGGTGGGATTTGTGAGTGGCCGGCCGCCCGGCGCTCGTTAGCCTCGTCGACGAGCCGGTTCCACAGCGCCGGGATATGGCCCAGCCAGCCGCTGAAACCCCAATAGCCCCGCAACAGCCCCGGCGCGTGATCGCCGGCGATCCAGGCCGCTTCGATGGCCAGAGTGCCGGAGCCGCACATCGGGTCGAGCAGGGGGCCGCCGGTGGCGGCGATGGCCGGCCAACCGGCCTTGAGCAACAGGGTGGCGGCCAACGTTTCCTTCAAGGGCGCCGCCACCGTGGCGTCGCGGTAACCGCGCCGGTGCAGGCTGTCGCCGGACAGGTCGAGGTCGAGGGTGGCCTGACCGTCGCGCAACAGGACGTGAAGCCGCAGGTTCGGCCGGTGGCGGTCCACGCTCGGCCGCCGGCCGCACCGGTCTCGAAAACGGTCGACGATGGCGTCCTTGACCCGCAGCGCGCCGTAATGGCTGTGGTCGATGCCGGAACCGGTTCCGGTGAAGTCGATACTGAAGCTACCGTCCGGGCTTAAATGATCTTCCCAGGGAAAGTTGCGCGCGCCTTCGTACAGCGCGTCCGCCGAAGGGACCGGCAACTCGGTGAGCGGCAACAGGATACGGCTGGCGGTACGCGACCACAGGCAAGCGCGATAGGCGAGTTCCAACGGTCCCTGAAAGCGGATGCCGCCGCGCGTCGGCTTGGGATCGCCGGCCTCCAGCGCGGTCAGCTCAGCCGCCAGCACTGTTTCGACGCCGGCCGGGGCGGTCGCAAAAAAGCTCAGCCGCTCGCTCATGGCTTCAATCGGTAACCGCGATGTTGACGGGTGTCGGCGCCAGCAGGCGCTGGAGTTCGGTCGGGCTCAGGCTGACCAGAAAACCCCGCTTGCCGCCGTTCACGTAAATCAGCGGTAATTCGAGAATGCTGGCCTCCAGGTAGACGGGCATGGCTTTGCGGGTGCCGAAGGGCGAGGTGCCACCGACCCGATAGCCGCTGTGTTTTTCGGCCACCGCCGGATCGCAAGGGGTGACGCTTTTAGCGCCGAGCACTCGCGCCAGTTCCTTGGTGGATACTTTGCGGTCGCCGTGCATCAGCGCGATCAAGGGTTGGCGGCAGTCGTTTTCCATGATCAACGTCTTGATGACGGCATGTTCGTCCACGCCGAGACAGCGGGCGCTGTGCGCGGTGCCGCCGCGCTCTTCGTAACTGTAGAGATGGCCGCCGAAGGCGACACCGTGCCCGTGCAGAACGCGGGTAGCTGGCGTGACCGGAAATTTTTCTTTGCTCATAAACAGCGCTCGATTTTATTTTGTTGTTAATTTGGATTATTGATACATGTTGTTTTTTAGAAAACAATTTATTGTCAATAATGATAATAACGGGATTATCACAGGGGCGGTAACGGGCCAATAGGATATTGTTTGAATGCGCTTTTTCATGGCTTATTGCATTACTCTTACTGGTTTCACCGATGACAGGTTCCTGGGAAGCGGGTGTTTTTTTGAAAACGGCGTAAAGGACCGGGAAAGCGGATTTGTTGCTTGAAGGCAAAAAACTTTTTATGCCACAACTGCTTGCTTTGTGAAAGCCAATTTGTTTAGAGTAAAAAAAACTCAAATTGCTGGGAGGATGGTAGGAAATGCGAGCCGATGTTGCGCTTCAACCGAGCAGCAAACAAGACCGAGAACGGCCGGAACTGAACCGGCGCAGCTTTCTGAAATGGGCGGCCGGCGGCGTCGGCGCCTTGGCCATCGCGCCGGAGTTATTGCAAGCGGCCATCCTGAGCGAGCGCTATCTGGTTTTTTATAACCCCAATACCGGCGAAAACATTCGCCAAGTGTACTGGACGCCGCGCGATGGCTATATCCGGGAATCCATCGGCCAAATCAGCTGGGCCTTGCGCGATCACCACAACGATCAGGTCAGGCAATTCGACGCCGGCGTGTTGGACCAACTGTACGCCTTGCAATTGCAAATCGGTTCGGGCAATCCGATCCATGTCATCAGCGGCTACCGGTCGCCGTCCACCAACCGGATGTTGGCGGAAGGCAGCAGCCGGGTGGCGCGCAACAGCTACCACATTCAGGCGATGGCGCTCGACGTGCGCACGCCGGGCGGACGGATCTCCGAACTGTATCGCGCCGCCCGCTCGCTGGGCGCGGGCGGGGTCGGCTATTATCCGCGCTCCAATTTCATCCATATCGACAGCGGGCCGGTGCGCTACTGGAGCTGAGTCGAGCTTTGCGGTTCCGGTTCCAAGCAAACAGACGGGTCCAGCGCGAGCTGCCCCTTTCCAATGGATTATTGTGGATTTCGCTACATCATGCCCAGCATTCGTGGCAGCCAGAGCGACAGCGGTGGCCAGTAGGTCACGATGACCAGGAACACCAGCATGGTCAGCAGCCAGGGCCAGACTGCCACGGTCAGTTCGGTGATGCCCATGTGGGTGATGCCACTGGCGACGTAGAGGTTCAATCCGACCGGTGGATGACACATGCCGACTTCCATGTTGACCACCAGCATGATGCCAAAATGCACCGGATCAATGCCCAGCTTGATCGCGATGGGGAATAGAATCGGCGACATGATCAGGGTAATCGACGACGGCTCCATCACATTGCCCGCCAGCAGCAGCAGGATGTTGCAGCCCAGCAGGAACATCCACACGCTCAGATTCTGGTCGATCATCCACTGCGCCATCGCCTGGGGGATGTTCTCGTGGGTCATCAGGAACGAGAACAGAATGGCGTTGGTGATGATGTAGAGCAGCATCGCGCTCATGTTGGCGCTATCGAGCAGCACTTTCGGCACCTGTTTGAGCGTCATATCCTTGTAGACAAACACCGAAACGACAAAGGCGTACACCGCGCTCATCGCGGCGGCTTCGGTGGGCGTGAACATGCCGGAGTAAATCCCGCCAATGACAATGACGATCAGCAACAACCCCCACATGCTGTCTTTGAAGGTGCGCAACACCGTGGCGAAGTCGGCGCGCGGCATCCGTGGATAATTGTTTTTCCAAGCCCGGTACCAGGTGGTGAGACCGAGCATGGTGGCCAGCACGATGCCGGGCACGACGCCAGCGATGAAAAGCTGGCCGACCGAGGTGTTGGTGGCAACTGCGTACATCACCATCACGATGGACGGTGGAATCAGGATGCCCAATGCCCCGGAGGTGGCGATCACGCCCGCGCCAAAGCGTTTGGG
>DPWB01000253.1 GCA_003527885.1 Candidatus Competibacteraceae bacterium | reverse complement strand
AGCAGATGTTTTTTCAAGCAGAAGACGGCATACGAGATCTAGTACGGTCTCGTGGGNTCGGAGATGTGTATAAGAGACAGTCCCGGAGGGGCGCTCGTGCTTGAAGATTGCTTTCTTCGCTAAGCCTTTGCCGAGGGCCGGAAACTCGTAGCCGGTCGCCCATTGCTTGGCGACGTTTTCCACCCGCAGATCGTAGGAGCCGGCTTTGAATGCCTCCAAAGCCACTGTGGCATCCCGGTAATAGTCGTAACGCAACCGGTCGATGTTGTGCAGACCCCGTTGGACCGGCAAATCCTTCCCCCAGTAACTTTCATCCCGTTTGAAAACGATGAAGCGGCCTGATTCAAAACGCTCGACCCGATACGGTCCACTGCCGACCGGCACCTCCAGCGTGGTCGCGGCGAAATCGCGACTCTGCCAGTATTTTTTCGATAAAACCGGCATCTGCCCGACAATCAGCGGCAACTCGCGATTTTCGCCGCCGCTAAAGCTGAATTTCACCCGCCGTTCGTCCAGTTTCTCGACCTTGGTAACGCTGGCGTAGTAGAAGCGGTAGAGCGGACTGCCCTTGGCCTTCAATATCTCCAGCGAAAACAGCACATCGTCGGCGGTGATCGGCGAACCGTCGTGAAACTTGGTTTGCGGGCGCAGCGTGAAAACGACCGAACTCCGATCCTCGGCGACCTCCACGCTTTCGGCGATCAGACCGTATTCGCTGAAGGGCTCGTCGGCGCTGCCGACCAGCAAAGTCTCGAATAACTGACCGGTCCCGGCGGCGGCTTGGCCCTTGATGTTGAAGGGGTTGAAGGTGTCGAAGCTGCCGATGGCAGCAAAGCGCGCCTCGCCGCCTTTGGGCGCATCGGGATTGACATAATCGAAATGCTTGAAGTCCGGCCCGTACTTCGGCTGGCCGTACAAGGCGATACCGTGCACCGGCGCCCCAAGGGCAAGGTTTGCGAACAAGGCGCAGATCGAGCCGATCAAAGCCAGCGGCAGCCCGCGACGGAAACGGTATTTTGCGCGCGTCATGCACTTTCCTTTACAGTTTGCAGATTCGTGACCCGTTCAAACGATAGCCAAAACACTAAGGAGTTCATTATGGGCTTTCTCGCCGGCAAACGCGCCCTGATCCTGGGAGTCGCCAGCAACCGTTCCATCGCCTGGGGAATCGCCCAAGCCATGCGCCGGGAAGGCGCGGAACTGGCTTTGACCTACCAAAATGACAAGCTGAAACCTCGCGTCGAGAAAATGGCCACCGAACTCGACAGTTCGATCGCATTGCCGTGCGAGGTGGAAAACGACGCCGACATCGAGGCGCTGTTCGAGGGGCTGAAGCAGCGTTGGGACGGGCTGGACATCCTGGTTCACTCTATCGCCTACGCGCCGCGCGAGGCCCTGGAAGGCGACTATCTGGAAGGCATCAGCCGCGAAAATTTCCGCATCGCCCACGATATCAGCTCCTACAGCTTCGCGGCGCTGGCCAAGGCGGCGCGGCCCATGATGCGAGGACGGCACGCCTCTTTGATCACCATGACCTATCTCGGCGGCGCGCGAGCGGTGCCCAACTACAACGTCATGGGGCTCGCCAAGGCCAGCCTGGACGCCAACGTCCGCTATCTGGCCCAGACCTTGGGCCCGGAAGGCATCAGGGTCAACGCCATTTCCGCCGGCCCGATCCGCACGTTGGCGGCCTCCGGCATCAAGAACTTCCGCAAGATGCTGGACACCTTCGAGCACATTGCGCCGCTACGTAAGTGCGTCACTATCGAGGAAGTGGGCAACGCGGCCGCGTTTCTCTGCTCCGATCTCGCCTCCGGCATCACCGGCGAAATCGTCTACGTGGATGGCGGTTTCAACACGGTCGCGCTGGGCGCCATGGAATAAACCAATCAGACGCTCCCTCTCCCAAGATCAAGAGGGGGCCTTCCAGCGCCTAGAGTCGGTCGAGATGGGTTACAACCTTGGTCTTGGTGCGCGCGCTGTCGAGCAACCCGGCAAACTGCCCGCTACCCGTCTGCCGCGCTAGCTGCTGGGACAAGGTTTTGCGCTCATCTTCGGTCAGAGCCTCTTTCTGGCCGGGCACGACCCGCGCGACTTCCAACACCGCCTGATCGCCGTTCGCCAATGCTGTGGAACCCAAAGCGACCTTGCCGGGCTCCGGTTGTGGCAGCCGGAAAGCGACCGCCAAAAGTGCCCGGTCCACCGTTTGCGCATCGCGGTCCACCAATCCCGGATAGCTGAGAGTTCCACCGTATTCGTTAGCCAGCGCCTGTAAATGAGCGCCTTGGGCGGCACGCCCCTTAACGGCTTCCACGTCTTTGGCCAAGGCTTCGCGTCCCTCGCTCTCGCGCAAGAGTTTGACGATTTCCTCGCGCGCTTCCTCCAGGGCGCGGGGCGTGGCGTTCTGGTGGTTCTTCACCCGAAGCACCACCACATGGCCGTGTTCCAACTCGATAGGCTCGCTGTTCAGGCCACGCTTGAGCACATCTTCGCCAAACGCGCTCGCGATGACCTTGGGATTCCCGGTGATCCCTTCCCCGCCTTTCTGGCTGAACCAAACGCTTTCCTGGATCGGCCTGTCCAAACTCTTAGCCACCATGTCCAGGCTGTCGGGATGTTCGTAAGCCAAGCTGGCGAGATTCTGGGTGATCTCATAAAACCGATTTTCCGCTTGCTGCTGGCGCAACTCCATCGCCACGGTTTCACGCACCTCCTCAAAGGGCTTCACTTGAGCGGGGGTCATGCCGTCCAGCCGCACCAGATGAAATCCCGTCGGCATCCGTACCACCTCGCTGACCTCACCCGGCTGCTTGAGCGCGAACAAGGCATTCTCCAGCGCCGCATCTTCAAACAGACCTTTGCTGATCGCACCCAAGTCACCGCTTTCCAGTTGTCCCGATGCATCCGCCTTGGCCTCCTGCGACGCCTGCTCGAAACTCTTGGCGCCCGAGCGGATGCTGTCGGCGATCTGCTGCGCCTTGGCGCGCGCTGTCTCGACTTCCGCGCCGCTGGCGCCGGGCGCCACTTTAACCAGGATATGCGAAGCTTGGCGTTCCTCCGGCCGACCGTATTTGGCAAGCTGCTCCTCATAACTGGCTTTCAAGTCGTTTTCGTTGACCGCGATGCCTTCGGCGACTTGCGCCAGCTTGAGTTCGACAAACTGCACCTGCACTTGCTCGGGATTGACGAACCGATCCTGGTTCTTTGCGAAATACGCCTTGATGGCCTCTTCATCCGCGCTGGCTTGGGCGATATATTTTTCCAGCGGCAGCACCACGTACCGCAAGTCCCGTTGTTGCTTGAGCAGCGCGACCCACCGGTCGAGTTCCGCCGGGGTCACCGCCGTCGATTCGACGATGCCATCGCGCAATTGCTGGGTCGCCAAGGATTGTCGCAGCCCCTCCTCGAACCCCAAGGCGGTGAATCCCTGATTGCGCAACAGACGCTCGTACAATTCCTGATTGAATCCGCCGCTTTGCTGGAAGACCGGCAGCGCTACCACGGCGGCGTGCAGTTGCGGGTCGCCGATGCGAAACCCTTGCTCGTGGGCGACTTGATTCAACACGCGCTCATCGACCAGTTGCCGCAGCACATCCTGCTTCAAGCGCGGTCCTTCCAACAAAGCTGGGTCCACGTTGCCGCCCAGCATCGCTTGCATCCGCTGGCGCTGTTGCTGGTACGCGCGCTGGAACTCCTGCACAGTGATTTTGCCATCACCGACCACGGCGGCATCGGTAGGGCCGCCACCCTCGAAATAATAATTGATGCCCCACACCGCAAAGGGAACGATCAACAGCCCGATGATGGTATAGGCGAACCAGCCTTGGGCGCGATCACGAATTTTTTGTAACAACATGGCCATTACCCGGTTTTGGATCGGATGACGATCAATGATGGAC
>DPWB01000051.1 GCA_003527885.1 Candidatus Competibacteraceae bacterium | reverse complement strand
AAGAGACAGTGACCCGGCTGCGCGCCCGCATCGCCGAACGGTTGCTGCTGGCCAAGAACAATACCGCCATGTTGACCACCTTCAACGAAATCAACATGAAGCCGGTGATGGATTTGCGCAACCGCTACAAGGACGACTTCGAAAAGAAATACGGGGTGCGGCTGGGGTTCATGGGGTTTTTCGTCAGGGCGGTGATCGAGGCGCTCAAACGCTATCCGGCGGTGAACGCTTCCATCGACGGGAACGACATCATCTACCACGGTTACTACGATATCGGCATCGCGGTATCCTCGCCGCGCGGTCTGGTGGTCCCGATCATGCGCGATGTCGACCAGATGAGCTTGGCCGACATCGAAAAAACCATCGGCGAGTTCGGCAAGAAGGCGAAGGAAGGCACTTTGACGGTCGAGGAAATGACCGGCGGCACCTTCACCATCACCAACGGCGGCGTGTTCGGCTCGCTGATGTCGACGCCGATCCTCAACCCGCCGCAGAGCGGCATTTTGGGTATGCACGCCACCAAGGACCGGCCGGTGGCGGAAAACGGTCAGGTCGTGATCCGGCCGATGATGTACGTGGCCCATTCCTACGACCACCGCATCATCGACGGTCGCGAGGCCGTGACCTTCCTGGTGACCGTCAAGGACTGCATCGAAGATCCGGCCCGCCTGGTGTTGCAAGTCTAGGCGGTCCCGGCGCGGGGGCCCGAAGACCGGGGCGGCGGTTTCTTGCCGCCTTCGCCGACCGGCGTCGGGCTAGGCCGGCGCGGTCATCCGCGGCGGCGTCCCGCCGTTTTGATTTCATGGTTACGAACACTCACTGGCATTCGGGGGAAGCATGGCAAAGACTTATGATGTAGTCGTCATCGGGGGCGGCCCGGCCGGCTACGTGGCGGCGATCCGTTGCGCGCAGCTCGGCCTGGAAACCGCCTGCGTGGAGGAATGGATCAATTTCAAGGGCAATCCAGCCTTGGGCGGCACCTGTCTGAACGTGGGCTGCATCCCCTCCAAGACCCTGCTCGAATCCTCCGAACAATACCACCGCTTGCGGCACGGCCTGGACGCGCACGGCATCCGGGTCGAGGGCGTCCACTTGGATCTCGACAAGATGATGGCGCGCAAGAATGACATCGTTTTGCAACTGACCAACGGGATCGGCGCGCTGTTCAAGGGTAACGGCGTCGAATGGCTGCAAGGCCACGGCAAGTTGCTGGCGGAGCGCCAAGTCGAGATCACCGGGCGGGACGGTTCGGTCGAGGTGGTCACGGCCGATCAGGTGATTATCGCCACCGGCTCCAAACCGATCGATATCGACGCCGCGCCGGTGGACAACGCCGAGGGCTCGATCGTCGATTCGACCGGCGCGCTGGATTTTCGCACCGTCCCCGCGACCTTGGGGGTGATCGGCGCGGGCGTGATCGGCCTGGAATTGGGCAGCGTCTGGAGCCGGTTGGGTTCCAGGGTGATCATGCTGGAAGCGGTCGAGGATTTCCTGGCCCTGGCCGATCAGCAGATCGCCCGCGAAGCCTTGCGCCAGTTCAAGAAGCAGGGCCTGGAGATCCGCTTGGGTACGCGGGTCATGGGAACCGAGAAAACCGCCGATGGCGTCAAGGTGCAGTTCCGGGACAAGACCGGCGACCATGAGATCACCGTCGAGAAATTGCTGGTGTCGGTCGGCCGGCGGCCGAACACCGATAATGTCGCCGCTCCCGAGGCCGGGCTGTTACTCGACGAGCGGAGCTACATCCACGTCAACGATGCGTGCGAGGCCAACCTGCCGGGCGTGTACGCCATCGGCGACGTGGTGCGCGGGCCGATGCTGGCGCACAAGGGGTCGGAGGAAGGCATCATGGTGGCCGAGAACATCGCCGGCCAGCACGGCCACCTGAATTACGACGCCATCCCCTGGGTGATCTACACCAACCCCGAAATCGCCTGGGTGGGTAAAACCGAACAGGCGCTCAAGACCGAGGGCATTCCTTATAAGCTCGGCAGCTTTCCCTTCGCCGCCAACGGTCGCGCCAAAGCCATGGAAGCGGCCGCCGGCCTGGTCAAGATATTGGCCCATGCCGAAACCGACACGCTGTTGGGGTGCCACATCATCGGCCCGTTCGCCTCGGAACTCGTGCAGGAAGCGGTGCTGGCCATGGAGTTCCACGCCAGCAGCGAGGATCTGGCCCGGACCATCCACGGCCATCCGACCCTATACGAAGCCTTGCATGAAGCGGCTTTGTCCGTTCACGGCCGCGCCTTGCACAAGATCAATAGCTGAACGGGCGGCGGGACCGTCAGGGTTTGGCGAGGGCGCGAAAGGTTCCCTCGAAGGCGCGCTTCGCCTCGGTGATCGCGGCCAATCTGGCGTCTTGCAGCGCCGCTGCCAGCGCCAGGCCCGAGAGCCCTTGCGCCACCAAGGGGCGCGCGCTGACGGCGACGGCGGCCCGTTGGACGTGCGCCAACAGCACCGGTTGCGGATAGGGCCGATTTTCCAGACCGGCCCGGCCGCGCGCGTCCGCCTCGCAGGCCAGCAGGAAATGCGCGAAGCGCTGCGGTTTGCGCAAGGCGTCCACCCCCAGCAGGGTTTTGAGCAAGGTTTTCGGGCGCAAGCTCAGCGCGCGGTGGCAGTGGGTGTGATAGCGGGCGGTCAGCACGCCCAGCTCCCGGAACATGTTGGGGATGCGCAGCCGCTGACACAGGCCGCGCACCAGCTCGGCGCCACGCTGTTCGTGGTCGAGATGGCGCGGCCATTCCCGCGGCGGGGTTGTCCCCTTGCCCAGATCGTGCACCAGCACCGCGAACCGGGTCACCACGTCGGCCTGCAAGCGGACCGACTGCGCCAGCGCCATCAGAGTATGTACGCCGGTGTCGATCTCCGGGTGGTGGGCGGGCGGTTGCGGGACGCCGAACAGCCGGTCGATTTCCGGGAAAATCCGCGCCAGCGCGTCGCAGGCCCGCAAGGTTTCGAAAAACTGTTCGGGCCGGGATTCGCCGAGGGCGCGCACGGTTTCCGCCCAGACCCGTTCCGGCACCAGCGCGTCGGCTTCACCGCCGGCGACCATCTCGCGCGTCAGGGCCAGCGTTTCCGGCGCTATCCGAAAGCCGAGCGGGGCGTAGCGGGCGCTGAAGCGGGCCAGCCGCAGAACCCGCACCGGGTCTTCGGCGAAGGCCGGCGAGACGTGCCGCAGCCAACGAGCTTCCAGGTCGCGCCGGCCGTGGTAAGGGTCGATCAGGCGGCCCGCAGTGTCGCGGGCCATGGCGTTGATGGTGAGATCGCGCCGGCGCAGGTCGTCTTCCAGCGTCACGCCGGCGCCGGCCTGAACGTCGAAGCCATGATAGCCGGGAGCGGTCTTGCGTTCGGTGCGAGCGAGCGCGTATTCCTCGCGGGTTTGCGGGTGCAGGAACACCGGGAAATCCTTGCCGACCGGTTGAAAACCGCGCGCCAGCAAGTCGGCCGGAGTCGCGCCGACCACCACCCAGTCCCGTTCTTTGACGGGAAGGCCGAGTAGCTCGTCGCGCACCGCGCCGCCGACCAAGTAGATTTCCAAGGTGCTTGCATCCATTATCCAGATTCGGTTACAGGTTGCTTCAAACGCCGGTCGGGTCGTGGGCGAGCGCCCTGGCCGGTTGATAAACCTTAGACGGTTTTAAGCGATGCGGCGTGCTTTCTGGCTGTTTTTAATGTTACCTGGTGTCGCGCTGATCCTGTCTGGTTGCGCCGAGCTGGCTTATTATCGCCAAGCGGCGGCGGGGCAGCTCGAACTGCTGCACGCGCGCCGGCCCGTGGCCGAGGTTTTGGCCGATCCCGCGACCGCGCCGGAGTTGCGGCGGCGGCTGGAAACGGCCCAGGCGCTGCGCGCCTTCGCCAGCGGCGAGCTGGGGCTGCCGGAAAACGGCAGCTATCGGGGTTATGCCGATCTGCGGCGACCGCACGCCGTCACGAGCGTGTTCGCCGCGCCCGAGCTGTCGCTGGAACCCCGGCGCTGGTGTTATCTGGCGGTCGGCTGTATGAGCTACCGGGGATATTTTGACGCCGCCGCCGCGCAAGACTTGGCCGCCGAGCTGCGCGCGGCCGGCGAGGATGTGTATGTCGCCGATATCCCGGCTTACTCCTGTCTCTTATACACATCTGACGCTGCCGACGAGCGATCTAGTGTAGATCTCGGTGGTCGCCGTATCATTATAAAAAACAGACATCGCCGCGGGCGCAGAAG
>DPWB01000231.1:15290-15568 GCA_003527885.1 Candidatus Competibacteraceae bacterium | reverse complement strand
TACGCCGCCCGCGATTTGAACAACGCCAACGAATCGCCCGCGCCGTGCCGCGATCTGCTGGGGCTGGAGCGGTTGGATAAAGTGGTGAACATCGACCAAAGCCCCATCGGCCGCACCCCGCGCTCGAATCCGGCAACGTATACCGGATTATTTACGCCCATCCGTGAGTTATTTTCCGGCGTGCCGGAATCGCGCTCACGAGGTTATCAACCGGGCCGCTTCAGTTTCAACGTCAAGGGCGGACGCTGTGAAGCCTGTCAGGGCGACGGGGTGATTCA
>DPWB01000231.1:733-15004 GCA_003527885.1 Candidatus Competibacteraceae bacterium | reverse complement strand
CGGGGTGATTCAGGTGGCGATGCATTTTTTGCCCGATATTTACGTGCCGTGCGATGTGTGCAAGGGTCAACGTTACAACCGGGAAACGCTGGATATTCGCTATAAAGGCCGCAATATCCATGAGGTGCTGGAGATGACGGTCGAGGATGCGCTGGCGTTTTATCAGGCGGTGCCGGTGGTGGCGCGCAAACTGCAAACGCTGGATGCCGTGGGCTTGGGCTACCTCAAGCTCGGCCAGAACGCCACCACACTGTCCGGGGGCGAGGCGCAGCGGGTGAAGCTGGCGCGCGAACTGTCCAAGCGCGACACCGGCCAGACGCTGTATATTCTGGACGAACCGACCACGGGGCTGCATTTCCACGACATCGAGCAACTGTTGAAAGTGCTGCACGAGTTGCGGGATCGGGGGAATACCATCGTCGTCATTGAGCACAATCTGGACGTGATCAAAACCGCCGATTGGATCATCGACCTGGGGCCGGAAGGCGGCGGCGGCGGCGGGGAGGTGGTCGCGGTGGGCACGCCCGAAGAGATTGCCTGTCATGCGGAAAGTCATACCGGACGATTTCTGGGGCCGGTGTTGGAGCGGTAGTCAGACCCTTCTCAATGAAGCCTTGAAACAGGTCATTCAGCGGAACCGATTGGAGGGCGCCTTGAGACGGGTGATTGGTGAGAGGTTACGGGTTCGGATAACGCCTTGACATTTTTAAACCGCAAACCGCGCGAGAAGGTTCTATTCAAATGAATATTAGCAACTTACCCAAAAAATCCCTTGGCTTCTTTCCGACGCCGCTCGTCGAGCTAGCTCGCCTCGGCAAGCTTCTCGGCGGCCCGCAACTCTTTATGAAGCGCGATGACCTGTCGGGACTTGCGTTGGGAGGCAACAAAACCAGAAAACTCGAATATCTTTTTGGGGATGCCCTAGCCCAAGGCTGCGACGCCGTGATTACGGCGGGAGCGTCGCAATCCAATCACTGTCGGCAGACGGCCGCCGCCGCCGCTTATTCGGGTGTGGAATGCCACTTGGTTCTAGGCGGTGAGGAGCCCGATCAGCCCCAAGGCAACCTGCTGCTGGATAAACTGTTAGGCTGTCACGTTCATTGGGCGGGAAACCGCCGTAAAGGTGAAGATATCCCGCAAATCGCCGACCGATTGAAAGCGTCGGGAAAAAAACCTTATATCGTGCCGTATGGAGGATCTAACGAACTGGGTGCTATCGCATTTGTCGCTGCTTTGGAAGAACTGGAGCCACAAGCCAAAAGCGAACCATTTTCCCATATCGTGTTCGCATCGAGTTCTGGAGGAACCCAAGCGGGTCTCATGGTCGGGAAGAAATTACTGAATAAGAATTTTCAGTTGATCGGTATTGATATCGACAAGGATGAAACAGAGGGAATACCACTCAGCCAACATATCGTCGCTCTTGCCAATCGTACTGCCGCTAAGATCGGTTTAAGCGACGATTTTATCGAACAAGACTTGATTTTGAATTCCGGTTATGTGGGCGAGGGCTACGGCATCGTGGGCGACGTGGAAAACGAAGCGTTGTCTTTGGTCGCGCAAGCGGAAGGCATCTTGTTGGACCCCGTTTACACCGGACGGGCAATGGGTGGCTTGATCGATTTGATACGTACTGGCGCTATCGATAAAAAAGCCAAGGTGCTGTTTTGGCATACGGGCGGCATTCCCGCCTTGTTCGCTTACGCCGAGAAAATAAACCTCAAACAACGCCGCTAGAGTGTGGCAACGGATAAAGCCGATTGGCGCGAAACAGCCTCCAGTTTCACCCTGTTCGGCTTGTCCGCCGCTCTATAGGTAGGTTTTGGCATTCAATCGGACGAGTGAAACTCAATCGCGGCTGGCGACCTGCCGCAAGGCATCGTACCGGCGGCGCTGAGTTTGGCTGGCAAAGTGCATCGGCATGATGCTCTCGACCGAGTGTGGCGTGATTCCCAGCTCTTCCAGGCCGTTAGTGGTGCAAACGCTATCCACCTGGAGGGAAAGATAGTTGTCGGTGGTGAAGACTTTCACCGGTAGCAACCCAAAGAGCTTGGCTTGCAGGCGCGCCAGCGAATCCGGCAGACCGAGCACCCGCCGTTTCAAACCGAGCATCCGGGCGGTGTCCTCCACCACTTCCCTGAAGGTGTAAACGCGCGGCCCGCACAACTCATAACTCTTGCCGATGGTGGCGTCATTTTCCAGCGCCACTTCGAAAGCGCGGGCCACGTCGCCCACGTAGACCGGAGCAAACTTGGCGTTCGGGCACGCCAGCGGCAGCACGGGAAACAGCTTCAGCATGTCGCCGAACTGATTGTAGAAATGGTCGTCGGGCGCGAAGATGATCGAAGGCTTGAAGCAGGTGGCGTTCAGCCCTTGGGCCTGCATGACCACCTGTTCGCCTTCGCCTTTGGTAAAGAGATATTGGCTCGGGCCTTTGGCGGCATCGGCGCGCAAGGCGCTCATGTGCAGCAGGCGCTCGATGCCCGCCGTCTGGCAGACTTCCACGATTTTGCCGGGCAAGTCGACATGGACCGCCCGAAAGCTCTGGCGCGCGTGCTCGTGCAATGTCGCCACCAAGTTGATCACGGCGTCGCAGCCGGAGAAGTGTTCCAGAAGAACCGTGGAATCGTGAACGTCCGCTCCGACCACCTCAGCGCCCGGCAGCACCCCGATGGGCCGATGCCGCTGCGGGTGACGGGTCAGAACCTTGACGTGATACCCCTGGTTGGCCAAGCGCGCGACGAGGTGCCGGCCGACGAAACCCGTTCCACCCAACACACAGATCTTTTGAATTTTCATACCCTTGCCTGTTCCTCGCTGTTCTTTTTCGCCTGAAGCGGAGGGAGATGACGAAATCACGGATCGGGACGGGGGACATACCCGGTCATCCGTCTTTACAATAACCGTTTCGCGCGATCGCACACGGCGATTTTCGATGGTGGAATTTACCATATCCAAGCCGTGGATTTCTCTTTGAAACCGCTCACCCGATTTAGGATAGCCCGATCTTGGAACTCATTTTACCGACTCTGTTGTTCTATTTGTTGTTGGGGGCTTTTGCCGGCGTCATGGCCGGTCTGCTCGGCGTGGGTGGCGGACTGATCATCGTCCCGGCGCTGGCCTGGATTTTCCAGCACCAGCAAATCGCCGAAACCGCCCTCATGCACTTGGCCATCGGCACTTCGCTGGCCACCATCATCGCCACCTCCATCTCCTCGGTGCGCGCTCACCACCAGCGCGGCGCGGTGCTGTGGCCGACCGTTTGGCGGTTGACGCCGGGCATCGTCACCGGGGCGTGGCTGGGCGCGGCGGTCGCCGATGCCTTGTCCAGCTTCGCCTTGCAAAAAGTGTTCGCCGTCTTCGTGTTGCTCATGGCGGCGCAGATGGGCTTCGGCGCTAAGCCGGCCCCGCATCGCGACTTGCCGAAAACGGCCGGAATGCTGGCGACCGGCGGGGTGATCGGCGCGGTCTCGGCCATCGTCGGCATCGGCGGGGGGTCGCTGACCGTGCCGTTTCTGTCTTGGTGCAACGTGCCGATCCGGCAGGCGGTGGCGACTTCGGCGGCGTGCGGCCTGCCCATCGCGCTGGCCGGAGCGCTCGGTTTCGTCGTCACCGGCCTGAACGCGCCCGGCTTGCCGGCGTGGAGTTTGGGTTATGTCTACGGCCCGGCTTTGCTCGGGGTCGCGTTGACCAGCATGTTGTTCGCGCCGTTGGGCGCACGGCTCGCGCATACCTTGCCCACCGAAATGTTGAAAAAGATCTTTGCCGCCTTCCTGGCGGTCATCGGCGTCAAGATGCTGCTGGGATGAGCGAGATGACGGGAAACAAGCGACGCTTTCGCGAGGGGGAACAGTGATCGGCACCTTGGTCAACACCGGCGCGGTCGTGATCGGCGGCGCGCTCGGCCTGACGGTCGGTCCCCGCCTGCCGGAAAACATCAAAACCACCGTGATGCAAGCGCTGGGTCTGGCGGTGGTCGCCATCGGCCTGCGCATGGCGTTGGATGCGCAACACACCTTGCTGGCCATCGGTTGTTTGCTGTTGGGCGGCATCACCGGCGAGCTGCTGCGGATCGAACAGCGCCTGGAAGGGCTGGCCGAAGTCCTGCGGCGGACGCTGCGTTCCACCTCGGGGCGCTTTGTCGAAGGCTTCGTGACCGCCACCTTACTTTATCTGACCGGGGCCATGACCATCGTCGGTTCGATCCGGGATGGCACGGTCGGCGACCCTGGCGTGCTGTTGCTGAAAGCGCTGCTGGATGGGGTCGCTTCCATTGCTCTGGCCTCCTCGATGGGGGTTGGCGTGTTGTTCTCCGCCTTGCCGGTGTTGGTGGTGCAGGGCGGTATCACCCTGTTGGCGGGACAACTGGCTTTTTTGTCGGAAGCGGCGGTCTTGGATGCGATCAACGCCGCCGGAGGGCTGATGATTTTGGGGATCGGCATCAATCTGCTGGAGATCGGCAGGATCCGGGTGGGCAATCTGTTGCCGGCCTTGCTCTACGCCATTGTCGGCGCATCACTCTTTCCCAAGATAACGTAATTTTTTTCGCGCCACCTTTCTTTATCGAGTCAAATCTGAGGGTTTGATCTTGTGGCGGCGGGCTGCGGCTAGCGGAGAACATCGGGCAATAACCTGGCATGGAACTGAACTTTGCCGGTAGCGGTGCGTACCAAGCTACAGCCGCGACCGTTCGCGCCGTAACTGGCGCCTGGGCGGACGGCGGGGATCAGCTCGCCCCTGACCCGATTTCGCACGGCCCATCACCGGAAAACACCATGAGCAACCACGACTCGAAATCCACGAATGCCCGCAACGCGGCCAACGCCGGCAAAGCTGCCGAACAGGCCGGCCAGGGCGGTGAACTCCACCAACGGGCCAGCGGCTCACACCCCGCGCTGACCACCAATCAAGGCGTGCCGGTTTCCGACAACCAGAACTCGCTACGGGCGACCCCGAAGGGTCCGACGCTGATGGAGGATTTTATCCTGCGGGAGAAAATCACCCATTTCGACCACGAACGCATCCCCGAGCGCATCGTGCACGCGCGCGGCTCGGCCGCGCACGGTTATTTCGAGCTGAGCGCCTCCCTCTCCCAGTACACCACGGCCAAGGTGTTGACCGAAGCCGGCAAAAAAACGCCGGTGTTCGCGCGCTTTTCGACCGTGGCCGGCGGCGCGGGCTCCGTCGACACGCCGCGCGACGTGCGGGGCTTCGCGGTGAAGTTCTACACGGTGGAGGGCAACTGGGATATGGTCGGCAACAACGTCCCGGTGTTCTTCATTCAGGACGCGATGAAGTTTCCCGATCTGGTGCATTCGGTCAAGATGGAGCCCGATCGCGGCTACCCGCAAGCCGCCAGCGCCCATGACACCTTCTGGGATTTCATTTCGCTGATGCCGGAAGCCATGCACATGGTGCTGTGGGCGATGTCGGACCGGACCATTCCCCGCTCGCTGCGGATGATGGAAGGCTTCGCGGTGCACAGCTTCCGGCTGGTCAACGCCGAGGGGAAGAGCACCTTCGTCAAGTTCCACTGGCGGCCCAAGCTCGGGTTGCAAGCGACGGTGTGGGACGAGGCGGTCAAGCTGGCCGGCGCCGATCCCGATTTCCACCGCCGCGACCTGCGCGAGGCCATCGCCAAGGGCGACTTCCCGGAATGGGAGCTTGCGGTGCAGCTCTTTTCTGAGGCGGAAGCCGAAAAATTCCCCTTCGATCATTTGGATGCGACCAAGTTGATCCCCGAGGAACTGGTCCCGCTCAAAGTGGTCGGCCGCATGGTGCTGGACCGTAACCCGGATAATTTCTTCGCCGAAACCGAACAGGTGGCGTTTTGTCCGGCGCACGTGGTGCCGGGCATCGACTTTTCCAACGACCCGCTGCTGCAAGGCCGGTTGATGTCGTATATCGACACCCAGCTTTCCCGGCTGGGCACGCCCAACTTTCACCAGTTGCCGATCAACGCGCCGAAGTGTCCGTTTCACAATATGCAGCGCGACGCCAAGATGCAAATGCAGGTGCCCAAGGGGCGGGTCAACTACGAACCCAGTTCGTTGCAGGACGACGCGCCGCGCGAAACGGCCGACGGATTTCACAGCTTCGCCGCGCCGGCGGACGATGGGGCCAAGGGCCGCGTGCGCGCCGAGAGTTTCGCCGATCATTACAGCCAGGCGCGGCTGTTCTACCGCAGCCAGACCGCTCACGAACAGGCGCATATTGCGGCGGCGCTGGTGTTCGAGCTTTCCAAGGTCGAAACGGCGTCCGTGCGCGAGCGGGTGGTCGGCCATCTGGGCGCGGTCGATCCCGACCTGGCCAAGCGCGTGGCCGGCGGCATGGGCATGGACGCGGCCCCGCCCGCGCCGGCTGCCGCCGCACCCGTCATCGACATGCCGCCGTCGCCCGCGCTGCAAATCATCGGCAAGATGAAAGACACTCTCGCGGGCCGGGCGGTCGGTATTCTGGTGGATGATGGGTCGGACGGCGAGCTGGTCGCCAAACTGCGCGATGCGGTGGAAAAGGCCGGCGCGGGGGTCAAGATCGTCGCGCCCAAGCTCGGCGGCGCCACGCTCAAGGACGGCAAAAAATTGAAGGCGGACGGGCAATTGGCGGGTACGCCCTCGATCGTGTTCGACGCGGTGGCGCTGGTGCTTTCCGATGAGGCGGGCAAGCGCCTCGGCAAGGAAGCGGCCGCCGTGGATTTCGTGCGCGACGCCTTCGGCCATTTGAAGGCCATCGCCGCCGACGCCGGCGCGCAAGCCCTGTTGCAAGCCGCCGGCGTGCAACCCGATCCCGGTGTGGTCGGGGCCAGCGACTGCAACGGCTTTGTCGCCGCCGCCAAGACCCGTCAGTGGGCGCGCGAGCCGAAAGTGCGCGCGTTGCCTTGAATGGAAGCGCGCTTGCAGCCCCTGTGTTCGTTGGTTCCCGTAAGCCCATCAGGAGAGATAAACCATGTCCGAGCGCCGCGCCAGCAAAAGCCGCTCCGTCGCCCGTAAAACGACTGAACTGGCGGTGGCCGCGCCCCAGGTCGTCGCACACCGCCTGACCCGGATAGCGCTGGCTGGCGTGACGCCCTCCGCGCGCGATCGCAAGGAGTTTCGGGGGATGGGCGCGGAGAAGGTGGCGGCCTTCGCCGAATCCTGGAGCGCCATGGCGTCGGAAGCGTTTCGGGCCAACCAGAAAATCGGCCTTGCGCTGCTGGCGTCGCTGTGGTCGCCGGCCGCCGGCCGGAAAGCCGCCAAATCCGTCGCCCGGCAAGCCAATAATGCGGTTCTGGGTATCGTCGAAAAAGGCATGGCGCCGATCCACCGACGGGCGGTGGCGAACGCCAAGCGCCTCAGTCGCACCAAGCTCAAGTAAGAGCTTTAGGGAATGCTGCGACTGTCATTACCACGCGCAGGGCCGCTCCGGTCGCCGCCAGGGATGGGCGGGACCGGGGCCGGCGCTCCCGCGGGCGCTTTAGCGGGGACAAAGTTGCCGTAACCAAAGCGCTGCGCCAGAATGATCCCCTATCCAGGAGGCAAGGATCATGCTGGCGAAACTCAAGAAATTTGCTCCGGTCATCAACCTCATCCCGAACACCGCCGTCCAATTGCTGGATTTCGGGTTCAATATCAACGACGCGCGGGTGTCGCGGGCGTTTCTGACCCAGACCGGTGCGGACGGCCGCGCGATCCTGACTTGCCTGTACGCCGACGATGCCAGCGGGCAGTTCGTGGCCCTGGACGGCCGCGCGATCAAGCCCGAACAGGTCTACTCGCTCAACGCCGCCAAAGCCGCCGCCCTTTTCAACGAGGCTTGGCTGCCGCTACCGTTTCCTCGGGTGCGGGAGCCGCGACCGGACGGCCAGCACACATTCGACAAAGGGCCGACCAACTGGGCACGGGCGCGGCTGGTAGAATTGCCGACGCCCGATGCCGAAGGCAACACGCACCGCGTCACCCTGGCTTTCGACACCCAACTGCTGCCGACTCGCGAAGGCCGGCCCTATCTCGCGCCCAGCCCGCTGGACATGCAATCCGGCGAGGAGTTCGCCCTGAGCGACGCCGAGGCCGACACCGGCTGGTTTCTGGAGCAGGAGTGGGTGCGGGAATGGCTGCACCAGCGCTTCCACGCCTACGAGCTGCGCCGCCGCGCGCCGCGCCGGGTGGACGAGGCCGAGTTGCGCGCCAGCCCCGACGCCCAGGCCGGGTGGCTGACCGTGCTGACCTTGCTGCGCCGGGCGGTGCAGCCGCCGCGCCTGCGCTTCACCTTCGTCGATAGCGGGCCGACCGCCCGGCTCAACCAGCCGGTCAATGTCGATCTGGTGCTGGATGTCGGCAACTCCCGCACCTGCGGCATTCTGATGGAAACCAGCGGCGACGATCCGGTGGACATGAACGACAGCTACCGGCTGGAACTGCGCGACCTGTCGCGGCCGGAGCGAGTGTACGACGAACCGTTCCCCAGCCGGGTCGAATTCGTGCGCGGCGGTTTCGGCGACGAAAAGCTCTCGCGGCGCAGCGGCCGGACCAGCGCCTTCCTGTGGCCGACCGTGACCCGCATCGGCTACGAAGCCCAGGCCCTGTCCTATTTCAGCCACGGCACCGAGGGTAGCACCGGCTTGTCCGGTCCCAAACGTTATTTGTGGGACACCGATCCCCGCCATCATCCCTGGCGCTTCAATCCGGGGCCTGACGGGTCCGGCGGCGATAGCGGTCCGGTCACCACCGGGCCTTTTATCGGCCATCTGCGCGAAGACGGCGAGGAACTGGCCGCGGGCGAACCGCCCGCCGTGACCGCCCTGTTTTCGCGCAGCGCCCTGATGAGCTTCTTCGTCGCCGAGGTCTTGCTGCAAGCCTTCGTCCAGGCCAACTCGCCCTCGCGCCGTTACGAGCGGGTGCTGTCGGAAGCGCCGCGCCGGCTGCGGCGGGTGATCATGACCTTGCCGACCGCCATGCCGCTGGCCGAGCGCAAGCTGTTCGCCCGCCGGGTCGGCGCCGCGATCCGGCTGACCTGGCGCGCGTTGGGCCTGGAGGAGAGCCAGGCCCCGGAGCCGTTCCTGCAGTGGGACGAGGCGACCGGCACCCAGATCGTGTTTCTGTACAACGAGATCAAGCACAATTTTCAGGGCGACGCCGCGCTGTTGTTCCGGGTCTTCGGGCGGGTGCGCGAGAATTACGGCGACTCGCCCTGTCTGCGGTTGGCCAGCATCGATGTGGGCGGCGGCACCAGCGACCTGATCATCACCACCTATCAGCTGGAGGGCGGCACGGCGGTCAAGCCGATCCAGGAATTCCGCGAAGGCTTCAATATCGCCGGCGACGACGTGCTGGGCGGAATCATCGAGCGCAACGTGTTGCCGGCGCTGTTGGAAGCCATCCGCCAGTGCGGCGCGGCCAACGCGGAGGAACTGTTGGCGCGGCTGCTGGGGGCGAACCGGGGCGATCAGGCCGAACGCGATCGCACCTTGCGCCGCCAGTTCGCCAATCAGGTGGCCTTGCCGCTGGCCCTGGAACTGCTGCACCGGTATGAAAATACCGATCTCAGCGCCGGCAACGAGGCGGTGACGCTGCGGTTGGCCGATGTCTACCCGGCCGGCAGCGGGCCGCACGAGCAGGTCGTGGCCTTTCTGGAAGAGGCGGTGCGCGCCGCCGGCGGGCAGAGTTTCAAGCTGGCGGACGTTGCGTTTTCCACCGCCATGCTGGCGTTGGACACCACGGTGCGCCGCATTCTCGGTCAGGTGCTGAGCGATCTGTGCGAAGTGGTGCACCTTTACGATTGCGATTATCTGTTGATTTCCGGGCGGCCCTGTCGCTTGCCGGCGGTGCGGGCGGCGATTTTGGCGAAACTGCCGGCCCCGCCGGATCGCATCGTCAGCCTGCACACCTACCGGGTGGGCGACTGGTATCCGTTCCGCTCGGTCAGCGGGCGGCTGACCGATCCCAAGACCACGGCGGCGGTCGGCGCGATGGTCTGCGCGCTGTCGGAAGGCCAATTGTACAAATTCAACCTGCGCAGCCGCGAACTGGGCATGAAATCCACCGCCCGATTCGTCGGCGTGCTCGAACAGACCGGACGGCTGAAACAGGAAAACGTGCTGTTCGCCAATCTAGAATTGGAAGATCGCAAAACCCGGCTGCCGGAAGCGACCTTCGATTTCTACGCGCCGGTGTTTCTCGGGTTTCGCCAATTGAGCGTGGAGCGCTGGCCGGCCACGCCGCTGTATCGGGTCACGTTCGCCCATCCGCAGGACGCGCGCACCAAGGCGCTGCCGCTCAAGGTCACGCTGGAGCGCTCCACCGACGAAAACGTCGACCTGGATTTCAAGGTCGTCACGGTGGCGGACGCCGGCGGCAACCAGCAGCCGAGCGGGGTGGTGTCGCTGAAATTGCAGACCCTGAAGGATGAATACGGTTACTGGCTGGACACCGGCATTTTCTCGATTTCGGCGCGCTCTGGCGCCGCGCCGCGCCGTTGAGCGCCCGCGCTGTCATGGCCGAGGGCTCCACGCCGCTTTTGCATCCGGGCCTGCGAAAACGGGCGGCGGCCGAACGACGGCGCGCGCGCCTGCTCAGTCTGTGGCTCTTTCTGGGTATGGGGGGGCTGCTGCTGGTTGGTATGGTTTCCGCCCTGACCGGCCAGACGCTCGGCGATCTATTGATGCTGGGGTTGATAGGTCTGCTACTGATACCGGCAATCACCCTGGCCGGTGGGCTGATGTGGTACGCGGACCGTCGGTCATCACGCAAGCTTGGCGCGGCGGATCGATTGCTGCTGAACTGTCCGCCTCGGACGGTTCGGTTGATCCCCGTGGAGTCGGCTTGCAACGGTCGTTTGGTGGCGTTGCAGTTGCCGGTCGAAGGGCCGGTTCATGCAGTCTTCGAGCGGTTTGTCCCGCCGTTGTCGCCGCAAGGCACGGAGGTCCCGCTCTACGGCCACCGCTTCACGCGCGGCGGCGAACTGGTTGCGCTCGCGCCTGACGGCGCCGCGCTGCTGGGTACCGTGGTGGATCGCAAGGCCTGTGAGCGCCGGATGAAGCTGGCGCTGATGGTGTTGGTAATCGTCGCGGCATTGATGGTGATCGGCGTCTTCACTAGGTGAGTAGAGTTTCCTTAGCTATACTTGACGAACAATGTTCATATGACTTTTTTGACTAACCTGATATCCGATGGATTCAACCGCCACGACGTTTGACAGAGGAGACTGCTCAACGTGCCTCGTCGGGTTTTGCGTCTGACCGTAAAGTTTCCGTTCTTCGTGCTCGCCATGATGCTCGCCGTCATTTGGGGGCTGGTCGGATATTTCAACCTGAAAGTGCGGCACGATTTAGAGTATCTGGTCTCCGCGCAACAGCGTTCGGCGGTTTCGGTGATCGCCGCCAGCATCGACCGGGAAACCCGGCTGCGCCTGCGGGCGCTCGGCGAGTTGGCGAAAAATCTCGGCCAGCATCAGATGATGGGCGAACCCGCGCGGATCGATGGATTTTTGCAGGACAATCTCGCGGCCGGCGCCCTGTTCAACGGCGGCTTTTTCGTGCTGGACAGCCAGGGAGTGTGCTTGGCCGACTGGCCGCGACTGTCGGGACGCATCGGTTTGAACTTCGCGCAACACGAGGATTTCCGGACTATCCTGGAGCGCCGCCAGCCGGCGGTCAACAGGGCGCGGTCGGGGAGCCTGTCCGGGCGGCCCCTGGTTTCCATGAGCGCGCCCATCGTGGATGGCGCCGGCCAACTGGTCGGCGTGCTGGTCGGTCTCACCTATCTGGATAGCGACAATTACCTCGGCCAGATCATCGCGACGTATAAGGTCGAGTCGGGCGGCGTACTGGTCATCGATCCCCGCGCCGGCCGTTTCCTCGCGGCCACCGATACCGGCCGTATTTTCCAGCCGGTCCCGGCGGCTGGCGTCAACAAGATGCACGATCGCTACATGGCGGGCTACGAAGGTTCCGGGGTCGCGACGAGTTCGCGCGATATCGAGGAATTATCGTCCGGCCGGCGCATTTCGGCGACCGGCTGGTTCGCGGTCATCACGCTGCCGGTGGCGGCGGCGTTCGCGCCGGTGGCGGCGCTCCAGAAGGCGCTCCTGATTGCGGCGTCGGTTTTATCGTTGATCGTTCCCTGGCTGGCGGCGGTGGCCGGCCGCTGGCTCCGACCGCTGCGGGAAACCACGTCGGCGCTGCGCGAAATGACCGTCGGACAACGCCCGCTGGCGGCGTTGCCGGCGACCGGCGGCGATGAGGTCGGCCAGCTGGTCGAGAGTTTTAACGAACTGGTTCGCGACATCGACGATGCCAAACGGGCCACCGCGGCTCTAAAGCAGAGCGAAGAACGCTACCGGGTGTTGTTGGACTCGTCGCCCGACGCGGTTTTCGTGCATCGCGACGAAAGGATGACGATGGCTAACCGTTCGGCGCTGCGACTGTTCGGCGCCGAGCATGAAGGGCAACTGCTGGGACGGCCTTGGAAAGCGTTGCTGCACCCGGATTTTCACCCGATCGCCGCACAGCGGTTGAAAAAGCTGGAAAGCGCCGATGGCTCGGTCGCATTGCCCGCCGTGGAGCAACGCTATGTGCGGTTGGACGGTTCCGCT
Source organism: Candidatus Competibacteraceae bacterium (assembly GCA_003527885.1). Lineage (GTDB taxonomy): Bacteria > Pseudomonadota > Gammaproteobacteria > Competibacterales > Competibacteraceae > Competibacter_A. The sequence goes on along the minus strand of DPWB01000231.1, from coordinate 2,437 downwards.
GTCGAGGTCGAAGTCACCACCCGCAACATCACGCTGGCCGAAGGCCGGGCCGTGCTGTCGGTCGTGCGCGACATCACCCAGCGCAAGGCCGATGAAGCCCGGCTCAAAGGCGTGCTGGCGCAACAGGAGGCGCTGCTGGATAACGTCTCGGTCGGCATCGTCCTGATCAAGCAGCGGATCATCACCCGCTGCAACCGGCGTTTCGAGGAATTGTTCGGCTACGACGCGCAGGAAATGCTGGGCCAGTCGACGAAAATCATGTATCCGACGGAGGAGTTTTATCAGGAAATCGGCCAGCGCGCGTATACCGCGCTGGCCCGGGGCGAGTCTTACCTCGAAGAAGTGTGGTTCAAGCGCAAGGACGGCGGCCAGTTCCGGGGTTCTTTGAACGGCAAGGCCGTCGAAGCGGGTGACCCGCATGAAGGGAGCGTGTGGATCTGCACCGATCTGACCGCGCAGCGGCGCGACCAGGAACGCGCGCAACTGGCCGCGAGCGTTTTCGAGAGCACGGTCGAAGGCATCATGATCACCGGCGCCGACCAAGCGATCCTGGCGATCAACCGCGCGTTTACCGAGATCACCGGCTACACCGAGCAAGAAGTGCTCGGAAAGAATCCCCGCTTGCTCAGTTCCGGCCGGCAGACGCCCGAGTTTTACGGCCAGATGTGGAAAGCCATCCAACAAAGCGGCAAGTGGCGCGGCGAAATCTGGAACCGCCGCAAGAACGGCGATGAGTTTCCAGAGCTGCTGTCGGTCAACATGGTCCGGGACGCCGAAGGCCGCTTGACGCATTACGTGGGGGTGTTTTCGGATATTTCGGCGCAAAAGGACGCCGAGCAACAACTGTCGTTTCTCGCCCATCACGATCCGTTGACCGGCTTGCCCAACCGCGTTTTATTCAACGACCGCCTGACCCACGCCATCGACCGCGCGGCGCGCGACGGCGGCCAACTGGCGGTCATGTTCATCGACCTCGACCGCTTCAAGGATGTCAACGACACTTTGGGCCACCAGATAGGCGATCAGTTGCTGCGCAGCACGGCCCGCAAATTTCAGCGCGCGATCCGCGCCAGCGACACCCTGGCCCGGTTGGGCGGGGATGAGTTCGCCTTGTTGGTGGAGGATATTCACGAGGTTTCGGACGCCGTCATGGTCGCGCAAAAACTGCTGGCGGCATTCGCGCGCCCCTTCTCCTTGGCCGAGCACGAAATTCATATTTCCGCCAGCATCGGGATCAGCTTTTATCCGAGCGACGGCGCGGAGGTCCGTGAACTGGTCAAGAATGCCGATGCGGCGATGTACCGCACCAAGGCCAAGGGGCGGAACAATTATGCGTGCTACGCTCCCGAAATGACCCAATCCGGGGCCGAGCGCTTGCGGCTTGAAGCCACGCTACGCCGTTCGATTCAAAACCGCGAGCTCCTGGTCTATTTCCAGCCGCAGGTGGATTTGGCCAGCGGGGTATTGGTCGGCATGGAGGCGCTGGTGCGCTGGCGCCATCCCGAACTGGGCCTGATCCCCCCCGTGAAGTTCATCCCGCTGGCCGAGGAAACCGGCTTCATCACCGCTTTGGGAGAATGGGTGCTACGGGAGGCGTGCGCCAAGGTGAGCGCTTGGCGCGCGTCGGGCCATGTCGTGCCCAGGCTTTCGGTCAACCTGTCCATCAAGCAGATCGAACGGGGCGACATGATCGGCTTGATCGCC
>DPWB01000231.1:0-356 GCA_003527885.1 Candidatus Competibacteraceae bacterium | reverse complement strand
ACCGGGCTGCCGGCCGATTGCCTGGAAATGGAACTCACCGAATCGTTCATCGCCAAGGACGAGGAGGTGATCCGCTTCGTCGAGGAACTGCGCGCGCTCGGCGTGCCGCTGTCGGTGGACGATTTCGGGACCGGCTATTCGTCCCTGGCCTACCTGAAGCGGTTGCCGCTGCACACGCTGAAAATCGACCGATCCTTCGTCATGGACATCGGCTGCGACGCCAACAACGAAGCCATCGTGCGCACCATTATCGCCCTGTCTCTTATACACATCTCCGAGCCCACGAGACCGTACTAGATCTCGTATGCCGTCTTCTGCTTGAAAAAAAAAAAAACATACAGAATGAGAGCCTGTCC
>DPWB01000103.1 GCA_003527885.1 Candidatus Competibacteraceae bacterium | reverse complement strand
GTCGGCAGTGGCTGGGGCGTTTACCCGGCCATTTTGGCCCGTCGGCTAACGGTGAACGGCTGGTCGAGCGAGCGCCTGCCGCACGCGGGCGACATCGCCCGGTTGGCCGCCGACCCGCGCCGGCGGGCGGAGTGGCTGCCCGCCGAGCGGGCGCTGCCCGTCTACTTGCGCAATGAGGTCGTCAGTAAGCCGGTCGGGGCACTCTCCAGGCCCGCCGGTAAGGATAAAATCGTCGGGGGATAACATCTGGCATGATTTGTGATAGTCTCGTGCGACGACAATAAAAAATGACGAAAACAGCCACCAACCTGGAGTATGTAAGATGAACGCGATCCTCAGCACCGCTCAGGTCCACAGTAAAAGCCTGCCGGATTTGGTGAACAAGTTGTTGGCGGCGCGCCAGGAAAGTCTGGTGCTCTTCCAAAAGCTCGCCGCGCTGAAGCCGTTTGCGCTCACCGCATCGATCCATCCTCTGCTGCGGCGCTTCCGACAAGCGCTGGTGGATTATCTGGCCCTGGGGCCGTTCGAAGTGTATGAAGCGCTGGAAGAACAGCCGGCCGAGTCGCCTTATCGCCGGGCCCGCGATTTATCCCGACGGCTCTACGCCCACATCGCCCGCACCACCCAGGCCGCGCTGGACTTTCACGACCGCTACGAAGGCAAACTGTCCGAACCGGCGCTGGCCGAATTGAACGGAGAACTGTCGCGCTTGGGCGAAGCGCTGGCGACCCGCATCGAGCTGGAAGATCGCATCATCGCGGCCGTCCGTCAGGTCGACTTAAGGGTCGCGGCCTGAGTCAATAGCCGCGCAGCCACTCGGGTCGCAGGCGCAACCCGCCGTCCAGGGCCAATTGCAGTTGCGCCAGTAACGCATCTCGATCTTGCGGCAGCGTGCCGGCCAGCGCCAGCGCATTGGAGGCGTGGTTGGAGCGGAACACCAGCGGGGCGGGCGGATCGAGCCGTTCGATCAGTCGAACCTGTTCCGCCAGCAGCGCCCGATCGTCCTGCGGTTGGAACGGTTCGCGGAATTTGCGCGCGAATTCATCGCGCAGGCTCGGGTCGATCATCAGTTGCAAGGTGGACAGGTAATCCAGCGCTACTTGGTTGACCAGCGCTGCGGTGCCGTCGATGTGCTCCCGCCAGTACGCCCGGCCGCCCAGCCCGAGAATGACCGTCGCGGAGACCGTCAAGCCCGCCGCCTTGGCTTTACCCAGCCCGGTGACCATCGCCTCCGGGGTCGCGCCCTTGGTGATCCGTTTCAGCAGCTCCGCCGCGCCGGTTTCGATCCCGTAGTACAGCAGCGTCAAACCGTTATCCCGCAAGCACCGCAGTTCGTCCGCCGATTTCTTGAGCAGGTTGGCGGGCAGGGCGTAGCTGGCAACCCGTTCCAGCCCGGGCAAAGCGGCTTTCAGGGCGCCCAGGATTTCCAGAAGATGCCCGGTCGGCGCGGCCAGCGCGTCGCCGTCGGCCAGAAACACCCGTCGCGGTGCGGGGTCTAGCCGGGACATGGCCTGGATTTCCGCTTGAACTTGAGCCAGCGGGCGGATGACAAAGGATTTGGTCCGATACATCGAACAAAAGCTGCACCGGTTGAAACTGCAACCCAAAGTCGCCTGCAAAATGAAACTGTCGGCTTCCGAGGGTGGTCGCCAGAGTGGCATGTCATAGTCGATCAACATCGAGAGAGTCCTCAAACGGGTTTGCGGCAGTGACGGTGAGAAATGAGGCGCGATCCGTTTTTCGCCATTATCGTTTACAATCCCCGGCGCGAGCGCGATTTCCCCTACGGTCATCGGCTTAATCTTTCAGCGGAGCACGCATTTCCGATCATTGTCGAGGCGGCGCATGGCGCGAATTAAACTGGAGTTGCCGGCGGATTTTCCGTTCAGCACCGATCTGCCGATCCGAATCACCGATATCAATTATGCCGGACACCTGGGCAACGATGTCGTGTTGGGCCTGCTGCACGAGGCGCGGTTCCGCTTCATGGCGCACCACGGCTTGCAGGAGCTGAAAGTCGAGGGCCTGGGGCTGATCATCACCGACAGCGTGATCGTCTACAAGTCCGAAGCTTTCGCCGGCGAGACGCTGAGCGTGGCGGTGACCGTGGCGGATTTCAACAGATACGGCTGCGATTTCGTCTACCGGGCCACTGAAAAGCGCAGCGGCCGCGACGTGGCGCACGCCAAGACCGGGATCGTCTTCTTCGACTACGAAAAGCGGGCGGTGCAAAAAATACCACAATCCTTCCTCGACCTGTTCCCTGATGCCGCTCCCGTCTAAATGGTCCTCGCTCAAGAGCGGCCTCGGTTTGCGTCGTTCGGGGGCTGGCGTGGCCGAATCCGGCTCCGGCAAAACCGGACCCGGCGCGCGGAGCGGGGTACCCTTCCGCTTGGTGTTGGGCGTGGCGGCCAGCATCGGCGTGGCCGCGCTGCTGGTGTTGGTGCTCTACATCACCGATTTGGGGCTTTCGGTGTGGGAGCGTCTGGATCGGGCGCCGACCACGTTCTGGGCGATTTACCTGTTGGTTCTGGCGGTGCTGAGCGCGGGTGGCGCTTACGCGGTGTGGCGGGCGTTGAACTGGGGCCGGCCCGCCGGCAGATCCCGGACCGCGGTTGCGGTCAAGCCGCCCGATGAGGCGACCCTGCGCGAGCGCGTGGAGCGCAGTGAAAAAGCGGGCGTGGCCGTCGAGGCGGTCCGCCGCGAGCTGGAAGAGTTGCAGCGGCGGCGGGCGGTGGGTGAAATCGTGGTGGCGGTGTTCGGCGAAATCAGCGCCGGCAAGTCCTCGCTGGTCCGCGCGTTGCTGCCGGGGGCCGACATCGCGGTCGACGTGCGCGGCGGCACCACCCGCGAGGTGACCTATTACACCTGGACCAGTTCGGCCGGCGACCGGCTGATTCTGGCCGACCTGCCCGGCTTGAACGAGGCCGACGGCACGCTCGACCGGCAGGCGCGGGACGAGGCGTTGCGCGCCCATGTCATCCTCTATGTCTGCGAAGGCGATCTGACCCGCGATCAATATGAAGCGCTGCGAACCTTGGTGGATTTGGGCAGTCCGTTGATCGTGGCCTTGAACAAGGTCGACCGCTACACCGAGCAGGAACTGGAACAGATCCGGGCGCGGCTGGCCGAGCGGGTCGGCGAGAAGTTGGAGGTAGCGCCGGTAC
>DPWB01000174.1 GCA_003527885.1 Candidatus Competibacteraceae bacterium | reverse complement strand
AGTCGCGCGGGCGCGTATATGTCTATTTTTTTTTCAAGCAGAAGACGGCATACGAGATCTAGTACGGTCTCGTGGGCTCGGAGATGTGTATAAGAGACAGGGCCAATCTTATTCAAGACCATGAACTCCTGATCTACTTCCTGCAATCCAGTAAAGACAGCATCGTGGCGGGCCAAACCAATCAGGCATTGGGTCAGGCAGGAGCCACCTTCCCAACGTCCAATGGCGTCATCTCAGAAGTTTATCTGAAGGTAAATGAGGGCGATGCGCAATTCGGTCGATTAGTCGCCAACGCGGCTTTCCACGAGCTGATGCACAATAAGCTTGATGCCTACATTTCCGGGGGCGTCGTAAGAGACATTCATACTCTAGGTGGTGGCGGCTTGGCCGTCGGAACACCGCTCAGCAATGCGCTGAGGCCGAGTCCACAAAATATCCAACTCATGGCCAACGCGCTGGCAAAGAGTCACCCGCAGTACAAAGTTGATCTGTCAAGAGCAAGCCCCTATCCTTGAGCTATACATGTTTAGGTTTTTTCCGCTTCGAATTCGACCAACTCGGCGCCATCGCTAACCTGATCACCGACCGCGAAACGGAACGCCTTGATCGTGCCATCGGTAGGGGCGGTGATGGTGTGCTCCATCTTCATCGCTTCCAGGATCAGCAGCGGCGTACCTTTTTTGACCGCCGCGCCTTGCTGGACCAGTAGCGCGATGACATTGCCGGGCATTGGGGCGAGCAAGCCGCCTTCCGGGCCGCTGCCCTCGCCGCCGTGGTACAACGGATCGATCCGGGCCAGATGCCAGGTGCGCCCCTGGACAAACACGTAACGCCGTTCCCCGGCGACCACGACCGTGGCGTTCAACTGCAAGCCGTTCAGATCAACCCGCAACGTATCGTCCGGCCCCAGTTCTCCGCGCACACGGGTTTCCTGACCGTCGAACTCCAGGGCGTAACCACCTTCTGCATAACGGACGCGAACCGATTTTTCCAGTTCACCTACCCGAAACAACAGGCGGCGCTCGGCACGGGAGTTGAGCCGCCAACCATCACGGGCATGCCAGGGCGAAAGTGGGTCGTTATGCGTCGCCGCTTCCGCACCGGCCCGCGCTTCCTCGCGCAGCAGAGTGGCCAAGGCCGCGACCAGGAATACATCACGGGGAATCGCGCTGTGCGGCGCGAACAGAAATTCCCGCTCACGCTCAATCAAACCGGTATCCAAATCGGCGTGAGTAAAGGCCGGCGAGGCCACTAGGCGGGAGAGGAAATCAATATTATTGGCGACGCCAACGACGCGGTACTGAGCCAGCGCCCGCAGCATCCGGGCTAGGGCCTGTTCACGATTGGTATCCCAAACGATCAGCTTAGCGATCATCGGATCGTAGAAGGGGCTGATCTCGTCGCCTTCCTCGACGCCGGTGTCTACCCGTACATAAAGATTTTCTTCCGGCGGTGTGAGGTGCATCAATGTTCCGGTCGAGGGCAAGAAACCCTTGGCCGGATCTTCGGCATAAACCCGCGCTTCCAGCGCGTGACCATGAATCTGAAGCTGTTTTTGCGATAGGGGTAGGGATTCACCGGCCGCTACTCGCAGTTGCCACTCGACCAGATCCAGGCCGGTAATCATTTCGGTGATCGGGTGCTCAACCTGTAAGCGGGTGTTCATCTCCATGAAGTAGAACACGCCATCGGGGTTGACGATAAATTCGACCGTCCCGGCGCCCACATAATCGACGGCCCGCGCCGCCGCCAGGGCCGCGTTGCCCATGGCCGCGCGCCGGTCAGGGGTCATACCGGGCGCCGGCGCTTCTTCCAACACTTTCTGATGGCGGCGTTGGACGGAACAATCCCGCTCGAACAGATAGACGGTGTTGCCGTGATGATCGCCAAAAATCTGGATTTCAATATGGCGCGGCTGGCCAAGGTACTTTTCCAGTAAGACGCGCTCGTCGCCGAATGCCGAACGGGCCTCGCGCCGGCACGCTGTGAGCGCTGCGATAAAGTCATCGGTACGCTCTACCACACGCATTCCCTTGCCACCGCCGCCGGCGCTAGCCTTGATCAGCACCGGATAGCCGATCCGGTCGGCTTGTTGTTGCAGGAACGCCGCTTCTTGGTTATCGCCGTGATAGCCTGGGGTTAGCGGAATCCCGGCCCGGGCCATCAGCGCCTTGGCGGCGATTTTGGAACCCATCGTTCGGATGGCCTGAGCGGGCGGGCCGATGAAGACCAGCCCAGCCGCAACACACGCATCGGCAAAATCAGCGTTTTCAGACAGAAAACCGCTACCCGGATGAATGGCTTGCGCCCCGGTCTGGCGGGCAGCGGCGAGGATTTTATCGATGGAGAGATAGCTATCGCGTGGCGGCGCTGGCCCGATTAACACCGCTTCATCGGCCAAGCGCACATGGCGCGCGGCGGCGTCTGCTGCGGAATAGACCGCTACCGTGGCGATACCGAGGCGCCGAGCAGTCTTGATGACGCGACAGGCGATTTCGCCGCGATTGGCGATCAG